>CAZQSR010000028.1:0-23010 GCA_964596145.1 uncultured Ignavibacteriaceae bacterium | reverse complement strand
AAAACCCTTAACATAACTTTAGAATCGGTAGCAAGACCGAATTTAATAGTAGTAGCCGGATTGAATGGGTTAGGATAGTTCTGGTCTAAAGAGAATTGAGCAGGAACAGTTAAGTCAGCAAAAATTTCTTTAGAATAAGCAAAAGAACCATCAAGGTCAACTTGCTTTAATCTGTAAGTATAAGTTCCAACACTAAGACCTCTGTCTGTAAACGAATAGCTCTGAGCTTCGGTAGAAGTTCCAACGCCTTTAACAAAGCCAACAGATTGCCAGTTGTCGTTGCCAGATTTTCTTTCAACAAAGAAACCATTGTTATTCTTTTCGGTAGCAGTTGACCAGTTAAGAACAACGTTGTTTTCACTGATTACAGAAGTGAAAGAATTTAATTCAACAGGAACGTAGGTGTCATCAACAAAAATTTCAGTTACGTTAGTTGCAGCAGAACCAGCATAACCAGAAGCTACAACGTATTTCCAGGAACCATTAGCGAACTGGAATCCGCCAACTCCTGCACCAAGAATAGCAGTAGTTTTATTTAGTTGCTGAGTCCAAGTATTTGTAGAAACTTTGTAAGTATAAGTTTCAGGGAAAGCAATCCAATAACCACCAGTACCGCCATCATTTCCGCCGGAGAAGATAATAGAGCCATTAGCCCAAGGAGTAGCATCCATCTTATATCTTGCAACAGGGCAAACTGCACCGGTTGTCCAGGTAATAACGCTTCTATCGGTTGAGCTGATTGTACCAACGTAAGTTGTTCCAACAATTGCAGAAGCATTAGCGCCGCCAACGTAAACAATAGTATTTCCGGTAATAGCAACTGCAGCTCCAATAGTGCCAGCAGGCAGAGGAGAACATTCTCTAATTGTGCCATTCAATGTATTGTAAACCCAAACGATTGTCTGGTAAGTTCCACCACTAGCTAAATCAAGTCCACCAAGAATATAAATTAAACTATCCTGGTAAGTAACAGCTTTATGCCATGCTCTTGTACTTGGAAGAGTTCCACCAACAGTCCAAAGGTTTGTACGAATATTGTATTTGTAAATAGTGTTAACATAATTAGTGCCGTCACTACCACCAAGAACAAATAAAGTATCTTTTACAACTGCACAGGCAGGAAGAATTCTTGCAGTTGGCAATACGCTGCCTTGACTCCAGGAGTTTGTTTTAACATTGTAAATTTGATTTTCATTTTTATTGGTTGTGTTTCCGCCAATAACAAATACCCATGCGGTATCGTTTCTCATATAATATCCGCTGCCAGGTAAATAAGTTGCTGTAGTAATGTTAGCTCCGGAAATCCAGCTTGTAGAAGCAACATTAACAGTAGCATTAAGAGTATCGTTAGCAGTATTTGCATCACCAGAAAGTTGAGTAAACACTTTAAGAGCAAATGTTCCAAGAGTAGCAGTCCAGTTATCAAATGTAACCTGCTGAGTAGCGCCTGGAGCTAAGCTTGTAACAGTCTTTGTTGAATTATAACCTGCACCAATATTCATTCTTACTGTAAATGTTTGAGTTGCACTGCCAAAGTTTTTAACTGTAGCTTTAGGTGAAACAACACCAGGGGTTTGGTTTACGCTAATATCAAGAGAAAAAACACCAACATCATTTGGTGAAGGTGTACCTATTCTGATATTGTCAACATATAAATTGTTTCCATAAGCACTAACAGCTTTGAATCTGATTTTATTAACACCAACAGCCAAAGCAAATTTTAAAGTCTGCCACTGGGTTGCAGTAGGGGTAAAAGCTGCAGTTTGAGCAGGTGCAGTAACTAACTGACCGGAAGTTCCACCATTTAGTGTAACTAATGTTGTCCATGTGGTTCCACCATCAGTAGAAGTTTCAATTAATAATTGATCATTTTCTGTTTGATATGTTGCATAAGCTTCATCAAACTTTAATGAGTCGCCTGCAACAGCAGGTGTAAATGTTGAAGTAACAAGTGATTGAGTAGTGCCGGTAGTGGCGCTGTAAAAATTAAATTTTGCAGAATTAGTTCCAACACCAAAGCCACTGCAAGTTGATACTAGTGTCCAATAAATTGTGCCAGTATAATCAACTGTCCATCCAGCAGGAGGGAATACACCATTTTCAAAATCAACATTGATGTATGCTAAAGTTGAGCCATCTATTCCCCATGTTCCGGATTGTCCGGCTGGTTTATAAATAGCATCAGGAGCTGCTGTTTGTGTTGATGAAAATGGGTTTGTAGTTTTCTGTTGCCATTGAGACCAAACTGGTAAAGAAAGGGCAATGAGAAAAAGAAAAAGAATTTTTTTCATGATTTTCCTCGAAAAATGTTAATGAATGTAATGTAAATTAAAACCAATAATAAAAAACAAATACTTCCCTAAAGGATATAGTTAGTTTTTATTTTTGTATTAATAAAATATAAAAAAGATTTTTCTTATAAAAGGAATTTATTCTTTTAAAAAAGTACATGATTTTGTTTCAAAAAAAATCTTTCCTAAAATTCTGCAGTAGGTCGGCTTTATAAATGGAGTAAAGAGATAGTATATTCAAAGTTAATTAAAACGGACAAAAAACAAGAAAGCCATCTTATTCAGATGGCTTTCGTTCAAATAATTTAAGGAAGCTAATGAATTACTTAATTAACATCATCTTCTTAATAGAAGAGAAACTACCAGCTTCAAGTTTATAGAAATAAACACCGCTGTTTAATTTAGAAGCATTAAAGCTAACTTCGTGATGACCAGCTTTCATATCTTTGTTAATTAAAGTCATAACTTCCTGACCGGTAACATCAAAAACCCTTAACATAACTTTAGAATCGGTAGCAAGACCGAATTTAATAGTAGTAGAAGGATTGAATGGGTTAGGATAGTTCTGACCTAAGAAGAATTCAACAGGAGAATTAACATCAACTTGAATAGCATTGAAGTATTCAAATGTACCGTTAAAGTCAACTTGTTTCAATCTGTAATAGTAGGTACCAACGCCAACACTTCTATCTACAAAAGAATAGTTGTGTATGTTAGTGCTTGTTCCATTACCATTAACAAATCCGATAGCTTCGAATTTACCATTTTCAGATTTTCTTTCAATCTGGAATCCACGGTTATTCTTTTCAGTAGCGGTTGTCCAGTTCAAAGTAACATTGTTTTGGTCAACAACAGAAGTGAAAGCAGTTAATTCTACAGGAGGAGCTAAGTTAAGAGTAACCTTTGTGTTAGGTCTGCCAGTAGGACCAGTTGTTAACGAGAATGCATCAACACAGCCATTACCAGTAGATAAGTCACCATATCTGCCGTATACTTTATCCAAAGCAGTAGGAGTAGAATAAACAGGAGAATATTGAGTGTAAGCACTGTTATTAAAACATACTTCAATTAACAGGTTATCAGTTCCATTGTAGAAGAAAGGAGTTTGTAAAGTAATCATTTGCCAGCCAGTTCCAGGAACTGAATAGGTTCCACTATAACCTACTGTCCAGCCAGTAGAAACAAACCCAGATAATGTTGTTGCTGTTGTGTTTTGTAAGTTAATGGTAAAGCCATTCATTACGGCTGAATTTGCCGTGATAACGTTAAATCCAATATCAGTAACAAAGCCAGCTCCACCGCCGCCAGCTAAAATTTCGCTTGCAAGGAATAACATATCAGTTCTTCCATCCATCCAGTATGTAGTGAATGGGAAGTTACAAGAAGTTGTTCCGTTACCAAGTTCAACAGTTACAATAGGAACAAATTTGAATTTATATAATGCTGTTGAATCTGTGTTATGAGCGGTTGAATTATCTTTTGCAAAAATTCTATAGAAGATAGAATCATTCAATGCAACTTCGGATTGAGTAGAATTAAACAATGCCTGGTATACATTGCCTCCTTGTGGAAGTAATTTAACGTGTTTAATGGTAGTAGGAGTATTCTTATACCATTTTACCCATACCGAATCAATTCCAAGGTTATCTGTAACTGTAGCAGAAATCATTCTTGGCCAAGCTGCAATTGGGCAATCAGTTAAAGGTACGTGAGTAATTACAGGCTTCTGAGTATCAAGAGCTACATTAAATTGGAAAATATTCGTTTGCCCTACTCTTCCAAGATTATCGACTGCATAAATCTTATAACGATAAAGAGCTGCAGCACCGTTTCCAGGAATATTGCCAGTCCAATTATTTCCGCTTGAATTTGTCATTGTAACAGAATCTGTTAAGTTCGTGTTATTTCTTGAATAATAAATTTTTACAGAAGTAATGGTCGAACCTGTCAAAGGTGTAACAACTGCGTTAACAACGTAAGGTCCAGATAGGTTTTCAGTATTTGGTAATGGAGTATGTGTGATAGAAGGACCAATATCTGCAAGCTCCAGACCGAAGAGTCTGTCATTAACTCCTTGCAAAACACCGCCAAGTGTAGCTTTTCCCGGAACAATGTTAGCAGCACAGAATAAACCTCCGGCTATTGCAGTAGTGCCTGCATTGTTAATAACTGTAGTTACATCAAAGGATACACCTGTGTAGGTTAATGTAGCAAGGTCATATTTATAAACAAATTGTCCTGAACCTCCGGAAGAATTTGTTTGATCGAATACCCACAAGAAAGGTCCACCGGGAGAATAGGAATCGTAGGCTAAACCATATTTACCAGCATAGATGTTTGCAATTGATTTACCAGGAATTGCAGTACCATTGGTGTCAACACAGATAATTGCATCATTCCAGCCGCAAATCCACAGACCATTCAACACTGGATCCCAAGCGATAGCTCTAACAGAAGCAATAGGTGAAGTAATTGTTTTAACAACAGCTCTAGAACCAGTATCAATTTTAACGATGCTACTACCGGCTGCTAAACCACCCCAAATAAACTTTCCATCGAAAGCCAAATCGCGGCAATTAGAAGCTCCAGTATAACCGGTCACTTGAAAAGTATCTCGTAAAGTGCCATTTTTCCAGTAACGAAGCCAAAGAAGAGAGGTGCTCCATTTAGTAACCCAGAAACAAGTTCCATCATATTCACTACCAGCACTTCCAAGTGAGGTGGTCTGGCCTAAATCATAATTAAATTGAACATCCCAAAGAGCACGAGGACCTTCATCTGGTTTATACTTAATAGTATTAATTGGTGTACGGTCTGTGCTTTGAGCAATTGCTTGAAATTGTATTAACCCAAGCAAAGAAATGAGAAGAAACAGAGAAATTAGTTTGGTATATTTCATATACACTCCTTATATAGTTTTGAAATTAATTTGTTGAAAAAAATAATGAACTGTTAATATTGTTCAAAATAGCTTATGCTTAAATTTTATTAACTTTGAGTAAATTCAGATAAGCATACTTTTTTAATTCGTTTCGAATTTATTTTTATTTAATACTTTCGCTGAATTAATTAATTCTAACAATTAATTCACTGCAAACTTATAAACTTTTCTAATTTCAATCAAACTATTTTTAAACTTTTTCGGGAAAAAATAAATTATACTGGCACTATTTTGGAGTCGTTTTTTACACCATACCAACCATTTACAAGTTCATCAAAATGAAAATTAGTTTCATTTGAGAGTTTTATGATTCCTTCTATATAATTTAATAGTGCTTCGACTGTGTTATGAAAAATTTTTTCCTTGGTTTTATCAGCAGAAAATTTCTTGGTTCGTTGCCTCAGGATGTGTTCTGTCCTTCTGATTAATTCAAAAGTTAAATTCCAGTTTAAAAGTAATTCAAAATTTTCTTTACTGTAATATTCAATATTATTATAAACATTGTAACCAATGAAGGATCTTACATCAGGATGTTTTAAGAAGACATTGACAGGATGCGACTCTGATATACTTGAAACTGATTTTTCTTTTGTTTTTCCATTGAGTATTGAGAGTGTAAATTTTCTACTTGGAAAAATTCCTTCGGATGATGCAAGCACTTTAAGTAAATCGTACTCAAGTTTCATTAACGAATAATCATCACCAAGTCTTAATAAACTTTGCCATATTGGTTTATGCAGCAGTAAAGAATCATAAAATTTTGTAGCATTTCCATTGGTGGCAAATTGTAACGCAATTAGTAATCTTCTTATTACCAAATAGATTATAAAAATATCTTTATATGTTTCACCCTTTACCGGATCATTGAAAATTAATCGTGATTTAATTTGATCTTTAACTTTAGTCAATTTATCCTTTGAGAGTTTGTTGATAAACAGATGTAAGTCCTTAATTGTTTTTAAGTCTTCAACAACCTTTGAAATTATCTCATCTTCAATTAAAGAGACCTTGTTATAAGATTTTAATTCAGAAATAACAGAAATAAGTTTTGACTTTGAATAATTTGATAACTCATTAGTAGTTGTTTCGGTTGAATCAAATCCTGCAAATAATTTAAGTTCATTAATGATGTTTCTGTTAAATAATTCAGTAACGGATTCGTGCAAAGGCATAAGATCGAGTTCTCGTATTGCCTCATCTATAGAAGGAACTCCTTTGCCATCTAAAAATTTGTAAATACGTGAATATTTTCCGTCTCTATCAAAAACTTCTCTGAAATCCAAAAATACATTGTATTGATACCCATTAAGGCTAAACCACAAACCATCATCAAAAATCTTTTTTGCTTTACGGATATATTCGAGTTTGGATTTATGCTCTCTGAAAATATAATAATGATCATCGTTATGCTTAAGTCTTAATGCATCACTCAAAGTTTTATTTTTAATTTCAAGTGGTTGACCATCCTTATCATACGAGGCTACTTTACCTGAAGTAAATTTTACTCTTCCTTTTGTTTGTTCATAGGAGTTATTATAGATGACAAATACTTTTTCCTCATTAAACATATTAGAAAAAGCAAAAACATTTTCGTTAAGATAACCATCATCGTTGATGAAATCATAAAGCTCAAAGTCGTTTACCTGACTGAATAAATATCTTTTCTGTAATAGAGGAAAAACTTCTTCTTCATGTCTTTTTACAAGATATTCATCAACAAATTCATTATAATAAGCCCGTTGATATTCCATTCCGTATTTTTCAGTAAATCCTTCAATCTGTCCATGAGCAAACATCGGTAAACCGGGCAAAGTAACCATCATTACGGCAATACCGAAATATTTATCGCCTTTACCAAATTGATTAATTGCTGTTTCTTCATCTGGATTACTCATAAAATTTACGTAACGTTTAAGAATTTCAGGATTAAATTCGATCGTATTTTTAATAAGCTTTCTGTATTTATCATTTTCTTCTTTCATAAACATATGCATAAAGGCACTGTTGTAAACTCTATGCATTCCAAGGGTTCTTACAAAATAACCTTCGAGTAACCAGAAAGCTTCGGCAAGCAATAAGGTGTTTGGTAATTCTGAATTTATTCTATCAACAACTTCTCTCCAGAATTCTTTTGGCATATTGCGGTTGAATTCTTCTGCGGGGATGGAAAAATCTGAACGAGAAGGAATTGCTCCACCTAAGCCGGGAGCCGGAAACCATAATCGTGAATAATGAAGTTTTGTTAATGTCATTGCGGCATCGAATCTGATGATGGAAGTTTTTCTTGCAACGTGTAATATTTTTTGTATCAGAGATTCGCGCACATCTTCACGCAGTAAATTAAGTTGAGCTGTATCATTCCAAGGCATGTTTGTTCCATCATTGCCATGATAAATATATCTTATTCTTCCTGTGTTATTTTCGACCAATTGAAAAACAACAGCGGCATCCTGTCTTGTGTAGTAGCGATCTTCAATTCTTATTTGATACCGGGAATCATCGGATAAATCCGGACCAGTAAAACTATAAACAGGAAAGGGTGGATAAGTTGTTTGAATAAAAAAATCAGGATTATCAAGAATCCATCGTGAAAAAATTCCCGTATGATTTGGTACCATATCGCTTGCAAGACGAATTCCGCGAATTGCACATCTGTATTTAAGATTCTGAAAGGCGTCTTCTCCGCCCAGTTCGTGAGATATTTCATAATCGAATAAAGAATATGCAGATGCTGTTGCATCGGGATTACCACAAAATTGTTTTATTTTTTTAGATGCAAAACTTCTTTCCCAAAGCCCAATTAACCATAAAGCAGTAAAATTCCATTTTTGTAATTTGTCTAATTCTTCGTCAGGAATTTGGTCGAGTCTTTTAATTTCTCTTTGATAATTTTTAGATAATTGATCAAGCCATACAAAAGTGTTTTTGGCTATCATTACAACATTGGGCATCCATGCTGTATCGGCAGTAAAGTGTTCATATTCATAGTGATAATCAGTTTTGGAATAACCGCTTTTTTCTTGTTTTAATTTTTCAATTTCTTCTTTTGTAAGAATTTTATATTCAGGTACCGGGGGTGTTCCCGTTGCTCCATGTTGAATAAAAAGTTTTGCGTCTTCTTTTATTAAATCTGTACCGCTTAACAATCTTGTTAAAAACTTATCGTCAAGAATAATTTTCCATTTGGTTTTTAAATAATTTAACTGTCCATCAATACTGTTAATATTCGTTAAGATTGGTTTCTTAAGAGCTTCAATTAAAGGTAAGCCTTCGAGACTCAGAGGTTTTTCTGTTTTGAAAAATTTATCAGCTTCTGCAAGAAAATTTTTATACACAGTTTTTGTGTTTAAGTCCTCATCGTTAAATAATTCTTTTAGTGCTCTGAATGGATAATTGATATTTTCAAGATGCAAAAGAATTAATTCTTCAATAATAATTTCTTTATTTGATTTGCCAGCAGTGTTTTTTTGAAGATATTCCGAAGCAGAAATTTCTTTCTTATAAACTGGAAGAGGAGGGAATTGGTTTACATAACTAAGCAGCAGACTTTCAAGGTTATCTTCTCCAATATTTTTTTTGAAGTGAAAGATACTTCTTTCAAACACCCCGGGATTTTCTTTTTCCTCATAGTGTCTAATTACGAAATGAAAAATTTCGTGTAATAAGCCAAGCGCATTTATTTGTCCTGCGGTTGTAAAAAGGTCTGATTTTTCTTCTGCTCTTTTTTGATTTATTTTTTGAGAAAGATCTCTTGCAACTTTAAAGTTGGCAACAATTAAATCGCCCGTAATCGAAAATAAATTTTCATCAAAAGAAAATTTATTTCTTGAATATATTGAAACGTGAAAATTATATGTAACTGAGTTTAACATAATTAAGCTGACTTACTTTAACTTTATTAAGAAAATTATAATTTAAAAGAAAACTATAAGTAAAATATAAAAATGAAAGGAATCTTTTTGTTTAAAAATTTTCTGGATGCAAAGCAAGACTTGAACCAATCCAGGTCTTGTTTTTATTAAAATCCACTCCCATCATTTCACCTTTGCTCATTCTTACAAGATTGTTTACAAGTACAGGTTTATCTTTCCAGATGAACATCATTCTTATCTCACACTTAGAAAATCCATCAGGAGTTTCAACAACAGGAGCATATTTTACTTTTTCCTGCAAAAGATAATGCGACTTGTTTTTAATTGATTTAAGCTTTTCAATAGTTGGGTGAATGTCAACACCAAGTCCCGCAAATGAGTATAATGGCTTTAATACAAATTGATTCAAATCGGATGGATATTCTCTCATATCATCTAAGAAATAACATTTGGGAATATATTCCCCTTTTAAGAATGGAAGAGAATGTTTGCTTATTCTAAAGAACCAGTTGGGATGACTAACCCACTTAACATCAACCTCATCAAATAAATTAAAATTTAATTTAATTTGTTTTCTCTGAAGTTCATCGAAAATAACTCTGTTATAAATTCGTTCAATTAAAATTTCTTTTCCATTATCATTATAATAAAGTTTATTTTGCTTCCTGCTGATTTTTGTAAGACAAACTGTTTTTATACCTGTTAAATATTCTGTTGCAGCAAAATCAATTCTTGTTTTTTGTTTTTCTGGTTCAATTTCCATGAGAATAACATTTTCAGTTGCGGAGTTTTCTAAAAGTGTTTCTCTAAAAAGTTTAATATAAGATTCTTCATTTAAGCCATTAAAATAGGGTGTTAAGTGGAGTGGAATATCAAAATGCTTTTTTATTAATCTATTTTGAAAAACCTGGAATGCATAAAGAGAAGGAAAGCCCTGAAGTTCAATTAGTTGTGGAATAAGTTCGTTTTGTTTATTGACTGCGATTGCAAAATCTATTTGTAAAAAAGTGGGGTGAGAATCTTCTCCATGAACCGAAAGACCTTCGGGAACTGAATTCAAATTGTGTTTAGTAAAGTCAGTGGATGTGATGTGTAAAAGAATTTCATCACAGGCTTTACTAAGTTCATTTGTAAATCTGTCTG
Source organism: uncultured Ignavibacteriaceae bacterium (assembly GCA_964596145.1). GTDB lineage: Bacteria > Bacteroidota > Ignavibacteria > Ignavibacteriales > Ignavibacteriaceae > CAZHVS01. The sequence continues at coordinate 12,763 of CAZQSR010000028.1, read as the reverse complement.
TCAGAAAGAGAGGGGTTTCGCTTAACCTGAAATCAACCGGAAATTTTAATATGCTGTTAAGTTCACCAACATAATTATTGTATTTCTCTTCTGTAAAATTTTTGTTGAATTTTTCTCGTAATTCTTTAATCATAATTTATTTTACTTATTGCATTAGTTAAGAATTTTGGAAGAACAGTGTTGTGTGTTAGTAAAATACTCTCAGGCTTTTGAAGGTGTTCAAGCATTTCCCGGTATTTTGCTTCACCGTATTTATTTATTACAAATTCCTTTCTGTCAGGTTTACGAAAATGATAGTACATACTTGCCGAGTCGGCTTCCGGGTGAAATTGTGTTCCAATAATTTCATCTGAAATTCTTATTGCCATCAATGCTCTTTCAAAAGAAGTGTGAGGACGTTCTTTTTCCAGACATAAAATTTTTGCACCAAGTTGTTCATATACTTTCATATCAGGACGGATAACCTGCCACTCGCGAAAATCCGCAATATAAAATTGTTCCGGTAATCCCTCGAAAATTGGTTCGGAAAATCCATCAGTAGTTTTATTAACGTGATGAATACCAAACGATTTGCTGTGCCGTTTAGTAACTTCGCCAAGTTTAAAGAAACGACACATAAGTTGAAAAGAATGACAAATGAAAAATATATATTTTTTGTCGTTAGAGTTTTTATTGTGGTTAAATAATTCGTCAATCAATTTAAAATATTTTTCTTCCCAAGTTGAGTTCAAGCCATCCCATGGACTTCCAGGACCACCTGAAGAAATATAAATATGATAATCAGTTCCGGGTATTTCAACTTTTGAACGGATGTCAAATAAATCATATTTAAGATTAACGTCATCGATTTTACAATCAATTTCGTTTAGAATATCCTTTATGCATCTTATTCCCTGATTTTCTTCACCGTTATATAAATCTAAAATTGCTACTTTTATTTCATTCTGTTTCAAGATTCCTCTTACGTCTTTAAATTTCTAAACCCATTTCAGTCTCTTCAATAATTAAATCAACAACTTTTTTAACATCACCGGACTGATCCCATATCGCAATTTGTCTGTCTGCACCGGTTCCTTGTTTAAGTATTTTTCTTATGTAATTAATTTCATCTCTGGAATTTAGTTCATCAACCACTTCATCAACAAAGTCGAGTAATTCATAAATTAAATCTTTGCAAGGAATTTCTGATTGTTTTCCAAAGTCAATTAATTTTCCATCAATACCATAACGACAGGCACGCCACTTATTTTCTGCAATTAAAGCTCTTGAATAAAGTCGGAATCCAAGATTTTGTGTAATCAGTTTGTAAAGTTTTGCAATGACTGCCTGAATTAAAGCAGCGATAGCAATTGTCTCGTCTGCTCGCATTGGAATATCACAAATACGGAATTCAAGCGTATTAAAAAACGGATGCATTCTGATATCCCACCAGATTTTTTTTGCATTGTCTATGCAGCCTGTTTTTATCAGAAGATTAATAAAGTTATCATATTCTGCAACACTGGAAAAATAATCAGGAATGCCTGTCCTTGGAAAGCGATCGAATACTTTTACCCGATACGATTTAAAACCGGTATTTCTGCCAATCCAAAAAGGAGAATTTGTAGAAAGAGCAAAAATATGCGGGAGAAAATATCGTGCTTCGTTCATAAGCTGAATCGCTTTTTCACGGTCATCAATTCCAACGTGAACATGTAAACCGAAAATTAAATTTGCTCTTGCAACCTGCTGCATATCATCTATGACCTGTTTGTATCGTGGGTTTTCTGTAATACGTTGATCTTTCCAGTGTGAAAATGGATGAGTTCCTGCTGCAGCTATTCTTAAACCATTTTTGCGTGCAAGTTTTGCAAGATCACTCCTTAGTTTGAATACTTCTTTCTTTGCGTGTTTAATATCCTTGCAAATGTCAGTACCCATTTCTACAACAGACTGATGCATTTCGGGTTTAATGCTTTCTTTTAAAATCATTTTTCCATCTTCAAGAATTTGTTCTATGTGTGAACGTAAATCCCTCGTTTCAGGATCAACAATCTGGAATTCTTCCTCTATACCAAGAGTGAATTTTTCTTTTGATTCCATAATCAATTCCAATTATTTAGAAAAATCTTTTACAGAAGATATAATGAATTCTCCCCAGGTAAGGTTATTTTTCCCGGGTTTATGAATCATAGCTCTTCTTATTGCCATATTAGCAGCGTTCTCTACAATCCATTCAAAATTTTCTTCACCTACAGAATGAATGTCGGCATCAGGAGCAGGATTACAAAAATCAATTGCATAAGGTATTCCATCACGAACAGCCATCTCTACTGTATTGAAATCATAGCCAAGAGCTTTATTTAATTTGATAACATCTTTTTCAATTCTTGTAAGGAGTTCTTTCGATTTTGGTAAAGATTCTTTTATATATCTTAAATGATGCGGTTGTCTTGGATCGTATTGCATTATATGAACATTTTTTCTATCAAGGCAGTAACATCTGAAATAATCTGTAAAATCTATTTCTTCCTGCAGCATCATTACCAATTGACCTGTTTCATTATAAGCTTTGAAAAATTCTTCCGCATTTGTAATACGATAAACATGTTTCCAGCCGCCGCCAGCAAATGGTTTAAAGAAAGCAGGAAATCCAACATAATTGAAAATACCTTCCCAATCGAGAGGATACTCAAGATTACGAAATGAAAATTGATTAGTATCTGTCGGGTGATCTTTGGAAGGTAATATTACAGTTTTAGGAACAGCAACTTCAATTTTTGTTGCAAGAGCATTATTAAAAAATTTATCATCTGCAGTCCACCAGAAAGGATTATTAATTACAGCCGTTCCAGTAATAGCAACATTTTTTAAGTATGCCCGATAGAATGGAACATCCTGTGATATTCTATCAATAATAACTGAATAGTCTGAAGGTTCCCCTTGAATGACTTTGTTCAATTTTAAGAGTTCTGCAGTAATGCCTTCCTCCTTTTTTGAATTTACTCTATCCACAAAAGCTTGTGGAAATGTGTTTTCCTGTCCAAATAGAATTCCAATTTTTTTCATAGCACTTTCCTTCCTTATAGTAAAATAAAATTTTAAGTAAAAAGCTGCGATAAATAGAATGGCATCATTTCCCGCCACCAGGGCCAATCGTGTCCAGTTCCTTTTCTTATATCAAGCCAGTGGTCAACACCAAGATTATTAAGTAGATTTGACAGCCGTATATTTTCTTGTAAACAAATATCCCATTCACCAGTTCCAAGAACGATCCCCATTTCTTTAAATCTTTTTATGTACCACATATCTTTCAGATTTGCGAGGTAATCAGGTGGATTATTGAAATAACAGTTATTATCGTAGTAGCCCATAATGAACTGTTTAATGTCGAATGAACCGCCAAGAGAGAGCAGATATTCAACTTTGTCGGGATGTCTGAAAGCTAAATTTGCAGCGTGGTAACCACCAAAACTGCAGCCTGCAACTCCGACTTTATTCCAGCCCGTTTCATATTTTGCAAATTCTATAACATCATTCAGAATAGTATTTTCATATCCATTATGTGTTTTTACTCTATCTGCTGGAGAAATTGAATAATTATACCAGCTGTCAGCATCAATGCTATCGGGACAATAAATTTTAATTTTACCTTGTTCAATAAACCACGAACACGCTTCAATTAGTTTAAAATCTTTGCCTTCGTAATATTTCCCTTTTGATGTTGGAAAAAGTATTATTGGATAGCCGCTGTGTCCAAACACAAGCATTTCAAACTCACGGCTTAAATACTGAGTATACCATTTATGATATTCTTCTTTCACTGTCTTCCTTATAAAAATTTAATAAGATTTGTAAGAGTTATTTTGCACTTATCCTTAGGCAAAAATATGAAAACAAAAATATTTATCAAGAAAAATTTTTAATGAGTTTAAGAAAAATCGGCAATATTTTCTTTTTAAATAGACTTGGTTTCGCAACAGGGGTTTTCTATTTTTGAACCGTTTTTGAAAATATTTATTATGGCTTACGATATTAATTCACCCGAGTTTAACGATAACCGTAATTATGATTATTCTCTTGCTGAAACTGAAGAAAGGAAAGAGTATTCAATAATTATTGATTTAATTTCTCCTGGCACAAGCGTTCTTGATCTTGGCTGCGGTAATGGATCTCTTTTAAAATTACTTCTGGAAAAGAAAAATATTAAAGCTGCAGGAGTTGAAATTTCAGAAAGCGGAATTGCCGCTTGTAGAAAAAAAGGATTAAATGTTGTGAGAGGAAATATTGATCAGAAACTGGATTTTAGTGATGATTCTTTTGATTATGCCGTTTGTAATGTTACAATACAGATGGTTAATTATCCTGAAATTCTTTTGCGGGAAATGAAACGTGTTTCAAAATATCAGATAATTTCTTTCCCTAATTTCGCTTTTTATAAAAACAGGATTGATTTGTTATTCAAAGGAAGAATGCCTAAACCTATGTTGTTTGGTTATAGTTGGTATAACACGGGACATTTGCATCAATTGTCGATAAATGATTTTTATGAATTGGTTAGAATAACAAGTGGTCTGAAAGTTAACAAAGTGATTTTGGAAAAGTCGGCTAACCCGTTAAAAAATTATCTCTTAAACAAATACCCGAATTTATTCCAGGTCCTGCCAGTCTTTTTATTGGAAAAAGTTTAATGAACTTGTTAAAAAAAATTTTAAGTAGAGAAGAAATTGTTAATAAACCTCCTGTGCTAATTGATATTGGTGCATCAGGACAAATCCATAAAATATGGGAAAAAATCGCTCCTCATTCTATCTGTATTGCATTCGATGCTGATGACAGAGAATTCGGTTTTGTTACAAATGAAACAAGCGGGTACAAAAAGTTACATATATTCAATTGCATAGTTAGCGATAAAGAAGATAGTGAAATTGATTTTTATTTAACCAGGTCTCCTTATTGCTCAAGTGCGTTAATGCCTGATAATGATGCGTTAAAAGTCTGGGCTTTTGCCGATAAGTTTCAGGTAGAAAAAAAAATTAAATTAAAAGCAATAAGTCTGAGCAATGCATTAAAACAAGTGAACCTTGATTATGTCGATTGGTTTAAAACAGATTCGCAAGGAACTGACCTTAGACTTTTTAATAATCTTGGTGATGATATTATTTATAAAATATTAGTTGCAGAATTTGAACCCGGGTTTATTGATGCTTACAAAGGAGAAGATAAATTATATCAACTGCTTGGTTATATGGAAAATAAAAGTTTCTGGTTAGCTAACCTGAATATTAAAGGTTCGCAAAGAATTACTGCTGATAATTTGCAAAATATTTCAAAGAGTAAATTGATTCAAAAACTGATGATGTTTTCTTTAAAAACATCTCCTGGCTGGGCAGAATCAACCTTTATTAATAAGTTAAATAATAATTTTTCAATCAGAGAGTATTTGCTTGGTTGGGTTTTCTCAACCATCCTTCATCAGTATGGATTTGCATATTCTATTGTATTACAGGCACAAAAAATGTTCTCAGAAGATATATTTTTAGAAATGGAAAAATCATCTCGGCAGTCACTAAAAACCAATGTATTTAAATTAAAATTTTTTACTTCTGTGTTGGAAAAATTTTCAAAAATATTGAAGGTGCAGTAAAATGTATAACTTCTGCACTTTATTTGACTCTAATTATCTTACCCGCGGACTTGCTCTTTATTACTCGCTTAAAGAACATTGCAATCATTTTCATCTTTATATTTTCGCTTTTGACACTAAATCTTATGAAGTTTTAAGAAAATTGAATTTGTCGAATGCTACAATAATTTCACTTAAAGAATTTGAAGATGAGAAATTGCTCAGTGTAAAGTCATCACGTACAATTGCTGAATATTGCTGGACTTCGACTTCATCAACTGTTTTATATGTGCTTGAAAAATATAAAGTAGAAAGCTGTACTTACATTGACGCAGACATTTATTTCTACTCCTCACCTCAACCAATCTTTGATGAAATGAATGACGGTTCTATTCTAATTACAGAGCATCGGTATTCGCCACAGTATAATAAAGAAATTAAAAGCGGAAAATATTGTGTGCAGTTTGTTACTTTCAAAAATGATGATAGAGGATTAACGGCACTTAAATGGTGGAGAGACCGTTGTATTGAATGGTGTTATGCACGATATGAAGATGGAAAATTTGGTGATCAACTTTATCTGGATGACTGGACAACAAGATTTTCAGGCGTTCATGTGCTTCAACATAAAGGTGGTGGACTTGCTTCATGGAATGTTCAACAATATGATTTTTCTCTGGATGGAAATAAAATTATAGGAAAAGAGATTAATACAGGAGAAAAATTTCCTGTCATCTTTTATCATTTTCATTATTTACGTTTATATAAAAACGGAAAACTTGATCTTGGCAGAAGATTATTAACAAACCAAGTAATAAACATTTTTTATAAACCTTATCTGAAAAAACTTGATGAGTATAAAGAACAAATAGAAAAAATTGATGATAGTTTTAATTCCAATGGCGAACTGGTATATCCTTTAAATTGGAAAACTCCGCTTTTATTTGTTTACAGAAAGCTAAAAAATGTCTATAATGTATATGAAAAAAATTTTTTTCTTGGGAAATAAATGGCACATATTATCAAGCTAAAGTCTTTTTTTGAAAAACGAGGAAATCTTACTGTGATAGAGAAAGATATTCCCTTTGACATAAAGAGAATTTTTTATATCTACGGAGTTGATGATTCTGTTCGTGGTGGACATCGTCATAAAACTACAGTGCAGGCAGCTATTTGTATTAATGGCAGTTGTATTGTGTCCAATAATGATGGAAATAAAAAAGAAGACTTTTTACTTGATCATCCAAGTAAATGTCTTATACTTGAAACAAAAGACTGGCATACAATGCATCACTTTACAAAGGATGCCGTTTTACTTGTGCTTGCTTCTACTGAGTTTGATCCCGCGGACTATATTTACGAAGAATATAAATGATAGAGTACGAAAACCTTTGCACATCAAATAAAATATTTTTTGAAGAATATAAAAAAGTTTTTTCATCAACGCTTGATAGCGGCTGGTTTATACTTGGTAACAATGTTAAAAAATTTGAAGAAGAATTTGCTGCTTATACGGGGACTAAATTCTGTGTTGGTGTAAATTCCGGACTTGATGCGCTGATATTTTCTCTTAAAGCTTTTAACTTTCCTGCTGGAAGCGAAGTAATAGTGCCCTCAAATACTTACATCGCAACAATACTATCGATAATTCATTGTGGTTTGAAACCAGTTCTTGTCGAACCAGATATTCTAACCTATAATATTAATCCTTTTAAGATTGAAGAAAAAATTACCAGACAGACAAGGGCAATAATGCTTGTCCATCTTTATGGAAAATGCTGCAATATGGATCCGATAATTGAAATTAAAAACAAATTTAATCTTAAATTAATTGAGGATTGTGCACAAAGCCATGGGGCAAAATATAAAAACCGTATGTGCGGTACATTTGGTGAATATGGAGCATTTAGTTTTTATCCCACAAAAAATCTTGGAGCTTTAGGTGATGCCGGTTCTGTAAATACTGATGACGAATCTCTCGCATTAACAATAAAAAGATTGCGCAATTACGGCTCTGATATTAAATATTATAATGAAATTGTTGGATTTAATTCTCGTCTTCAGGAAATGCAAGCAGCTTTTCTTTCTGTAAAGCTAAAACACCTTGATGAAATAAATCGCCATAAAAGAAAATTGGCAAAAATATATTCAGAAAATCTTAAAGATGATTTTATTAAACCGGTTATAGATAAAGATTATTACGACGTTTATCACATCTACAATGTGCGTCATCCTCAAAGGGATAAGTTAAAAGAATATCTCTTAAAAAATGAAATTAAAACCGATATTCATTATCCTGTTCCTCCGCACAAACAAAAAGCAATGATTGGTATTATTCAAGAAACAGAATTCCCTGTTTCTGAAGAGATACATTCCACAACTTTAAGTCTTCCTGTATCTTTTGGTCATACTGAAGAAGATATTTATAAAGTTGTTGAAGTGATGAATAAATTTTAAGCTCATTTCTGTTATCTTAAGTGAAGAAGGAGTTTATATATCCTGTTATTTATAAAATGCTTTACAGGTATGGTAATATTCCCGTTACGATAATATTGTTAATTTATCTTATAGCTTTTCTTTCTTATGGTGGTACAGGTTTATCCTATTATATCTATTTGTCTTTCATTATTTCCATGCTCCTGCTTGTCAACCGGCATTATTATGTTCTTTATAAAATTCTTCCCACGACTATTGAGGCAATGGATGATAAAGTTGTAGGTCGCAATTATTTTTTGCGTAACAGTAAAGTTGAAATAAGATATGCTGAAATTGAAAATCTGACAGGTGGAATATTTAATGGAAGATTAAACAGCTTAATGAAAATTCATGGAAAAGATGGTACTGCAATAGGATTTTTTCATAAGATTGAAGATGCAAAAATTCTCGAGACTATTTTACTTAATAAAATTAAAAAAGAAGTTTATGATAAAGTGTTTGCAAAAATGAAGAATTAAAAATCTTTAAAACAAAAAGCCCTGTCTGTAACAGGGCTTTTTAATAATATATAATCTTACTTTAGTAAAGTCATTTTCTTGGTTAAAGTTTTTCCATTTGCAGTTAATGAATAAATATACAATCCGCTTGAGAGATTACTTGCATTAAAATTAACTGTATAGGTGCCAGCCTTTTGATTTTCATTTACTAATTCAGCAACCTTTTGTCCAATTAAATTATAAACAGAAAGGTTCACTAAGCCAGCATCAGGTACAAAGTAACTTATTTGTGTTGAAGGATTAAAAGGATTCGGGAAGTTTTGAGCAAGATAATATTGTCCGGGTACAGAAACAATTTCAACTTCAACAACATTTGAGAATGAATATGTTCCATTAAAATCAACTTGTTTCAATCTGTAATAATACAGTCCGGGTTGTTCAATTTTATCTGTAAATGTATAACCTGTTGGTTGAGATGTAGAACCTTTTCCTTTTACAAAACCAACAGTTTGCCAGTTTTCATTTTCAAATTTTCTTTGAATTTCAAAACCGTTGTTGTTAATTTCAGTTCCGGTAATCCATCTTAAATCAACCTGATTTTTTTCAACAACTGCATCAAAAGAAACAAGTTCAACCGGTAATGGAGCACTGAAATTGAAAGTTACATAATCTAGATAAACAGTTGCGGTATCATTATGAACAGCAGGATGTTTTGCTTCAAAGAAAATAGCATCAATTGTAACAGGGTCCTGAATCATTCCGTTGCCTGAAGCAATAAAAGGATACCACTTGTTTGAATCAGCAAGATTCCATTGATAGAGATTCCATTGATTACCCATAACAACTGTTTGGCTATCACTTATTTCATTTGTTCCAACACCAGTTCCATTTGCATTCAAGTCGTCAATAATAAATCCGCATTTTAAGTATGATCTATCGGTCTTTAACCAATAACCAACCCAGCCGGTATCATTTAATAAAGTGTTGTTAGCCGGTGTACCTGTACCCGATAAAAATCTGCAGAACCAGTGAGAAGTATCTGAAGGATTGTCGATTAATTTAATTACTTCATAATGGGTTCCACTTCGTGCTGGCATTGTAGAGTCAATATAAGGAATGAAGCCAATTAATCCTTTTGTAGAACCCGAGTAAGTGGTGGATAAATTAAAATGTCCTGTCCCTGTTTCAAAGTCATCAATTACTACAACCTGTGAAAAAACAAATGAAGCAGAGAGCAAAATGGTAAAAAATAGTAGTTTAATTTTCATAATGTCTCCTGAAAGTTTGGTGAGTAAATAAAAATTTTTTGTTAAAAAAAGAAAGCAGGGAATAAGAATTCCCTGCTGAAAGAACCCGAAATTATTTCTTAGGTCCAAGAATAGCGTCTTTAGCCTGCTTTGCAATCCTGAACTTCAAGACTTTTCTGGCAGGAATCACCATAGTTTCGCCGGTTTGAGGATTGCGTCCCATTCTTTTCTTTCTGCTTGCGACAACAAGTTTTCCTAATCCGGGAACTACGAATTGTTTCTTTGCTTCTTTATAAGCTAAAGCAACAAATTCTTCTACGAATTGACCAGCCATTTTTTTTGTGGCTCCGGTCTTTTTTGCAAGATAATCTAATATCTGCGATTTGGTTAACGGCTTTGCATCTGCCATAGTATTACCTTAATTAGTTGTTAATTATGATTTCGATTGAAAAATTAAAAACTTTTTTGTTAAAAAGAAATATGTTGGACAAAAATAATCGATTTTTTTTAATGAGGATTTTGACCTTATCAGTTGCGGTTAAAACCAGATTTCCAGCTTTATGAAATTTTTTTTATCAATTCACTCAATTCTTTTGCAATATTTTTTCTGTCATACATCATAACTAAGTTTATATCAGGAGTAAAATCGATATCGGAAGTAAAAAAGTTTTCTCCATCAGAAGAATAATTAAAAAAGTAACCGGCGCGAGTCTTTTTAATTATATTTTCTACTTCTTTGTTATCATTACCAAATGCTAAAATTGTTTTGCCCGTGCGAAGGTATTCAAAAAGTTTTCCCGGAACATGTCGTTTTTCAGATGCACAAACAAGTAAATAGTTTGCATTTAATATTTTTTGTAACATTTCTTTATATGAAAGAAAACCAACAAATTCAGTGTATGGTGTTAATCCAATTTCATTTAGTGTGTTTCTTATTCCCGGTGATACTGTCCCAATAAACTTTAATTTATATTTTTCCCCTTTATCAATTTCTTTTTTTAGTCTTTTCCAGAAATTAACAGGATTTTGATAATCAAAAATGTTTCCAGCATGAAGAATAACTTTTTCTTCGCTGTTTTTTGTTGAGGTTAAGCCTTTAAAATCCTCTTCGTTGAATCCCCAGTACAACACTCTGGATTTATCTTTTATGAAAGAATATTTCTTTTCGTAATCTTCTTTCATTGATTCTGTTACAAATACACATTGAGCAGCATTCTTCAAAACAGATTTTTCAAGATGATTATCAATTTTGAGTGTCAAATAGCTGCGATTAAAATTTTTGTAATATACGATATCAACCCAGGGATCAATAAAAACAGGTATGAAAGGAATTTTAAAAATTGAACTAATCCTTTTAGCTGCAAGATGAGTTGAGTGTGGTGGACCTACGCTTATAATTGCATCAAATTTTTCTTTGCTACAAAGCTGCTTTGCACTTTTAACCGCATATGGATACCAGCCAATGCGTGAATCCGGAATAAATAAATTCATCCTTATCCACACTGAAATTCTGTGACGTAAACTTTTATTCTCTTTTGAAATTGTTTCAGATGGAACAAGTGGAGAATTTTTTTCTTTGCCTAAAAATGCTCTGTATAAATTGAATGGTTCAAATACTTTTGTTTTTATTACTCTTAATGATGGTGAAATATCATTTAACAATGTTTCATCTTTAAAAGAAAAAGTATCTTCATCAATTGTTATAACGCTTGGTTCGCATTCAAAATCGGGAAGATGTTTAATTATTTTTAAAGGCCAGTGAAGTGAAGCTTTGCCTGAAGGAGGCCAGTAATATGAAAAAAATAAAACTTTCTTCATTTTTTAACACCTACAAATCTGATTACTGACGCTTCTCCTTTGTGTAGTATTCCTTCATCAAGTGAAATAATTTCTTTCGCGAGATATTCAAAATCCAGCTCAATAAAATCATTAACAATATCTTCAAGTGAGTAAAGTAAGTTTAATTCTTTTGGTCCACCGGTGTTTTTTTTTATTTGCTCTTTTTCGTATGCTTCTAAAATTATTTTTCCCCCCGGCTTTAGAGCATCAATTACTTTTTTGTGAAGACTTTCTCTGGCTTCTTCTTCTAAATGAATGAAAATTAGTGCACAGGCATCGTACTTGTTTTTATCCGGTTCATATTCATATAGATCAGCAGTTTGATAATTAATTTTTACAGATTTTTTTTCTGCAAGTTTAATTGCTTTCTTTTTTGCCTCCACACTCCAATCTACAGCATCAACTGTCCAGCCTTTTTCTGCAGCATGAACAGCATTCCTTCCTTCCCCTTCTCCCGGAAGAAGTATTTTTCCACATTCAATACTTTTTAATTGCTCACTGAAAAAAATATTTGGTGTTATACCATAAACATATTCTTCAGAAGAGAATCTTGAGTTCCATTTATCAAGCATAAGATTTATTATTTTTAACTCAAATTTATAAATATAATGCACTTTTCAGAAATGAAATATTTTGTGCTTTAATTTTTCATCTTCTTTTGTTTAATAATTCTCTATTTTTGAGAAGTAAATATTTTAAATCAAGTAATATTCAGTGTTAAAAAATATTAGCAAGCTAATTGTAGTTGGTGATCGAGTTCTGGTCCGGCCGGAAGAAAATTTAAATAAAACCGCTAGCGGATTATATCTGCCTCCAGGGGTTCTAGAAAAAGAAAAGATACAATCCGGTTATATTATTAAGGCTGGTCCAGGTTACCCGGTTCATGTTCCAACTGAAGAAGAACCGTGGAAAGAAACTAAAGGGAATGTAAAATACATTCCTCTTCAGGCAAAAGAAGGCGACCTTGCAATTTTTCTGCGGAAAGAAGCTTATGAAATTGAATTTGAGGGAGAGAAAATGCTTATTGTCCCTCAGTCATCAATTTTGTTACTTGTGCGTGATGATTTGAACGATTTTTAATTATTATAACGTTTCACTCAGTTTGGCAAAAATTATCACCATTTTGGCAGAACTTTTTT
>CAZQSR010000027.1:0-23088 GCA_964596145.1 uncultured Ignavibacteriaceae bacterium | reverse complement strand
GATTTTGTTCCAAAGGAAGTTGGAGTTTTAATTGATCGGAGAAATATCGAACAACTTATCGATGCAATTTTGTTCATGATTAATAATTCAGAAAAATATGATAAAACCATAATGCAAGAATTTGGAAAAAATAAATTCAGCCCGCAAATAATTTGTCAAAAGACTTATGATGCATATAAACTTGCGGCTACTATGTGGACTGCGGGAAATACATCAGAAAAAATATTTATTGACCCAAATTGGAAAGTGCTTGATGTTGGAAGCGGTCATCAACCAAACAGAAGAGCTAATGTAATTGTAGAAAGATATCTCTCTGAAACAATTCACAGAACAACTCAAAAAGTTGATATTCCTCGAGACAAACATTTAATTGTTGCAGATGCGCAGTTTCTTCCTTTTAAAGAAAAAAGTTTTAATTATGTTATTGCTTCGCATATTGCTGAACATATAGATGACCCCACAAAATTTTGTTCGGAACTTCAAAGAGTATCAAAAGCGGGTTATATTGAAACACCGGGGCCTGTGACGGAGTTTTTAATGCCTACAAAATCTCATAAATGGATTGTTGAAAACGAAGAGAAAACTTTAATTTTTAGACTTAACAATCATAAGAAACCATTTTCAAAATTATTCTTCAGGATTTTCTATCTAAATCGAGAGGATTACGTTGAAGATACTCTTCGCTCTCAAAACGTTTTGTTAAAAATGATAAATATAATCCTAATTAAAATTTGGAAATATCTTCCCAATACTTATACAAAGTTAAAATGGAAAGACACAATAAAAACAAAAACGATTAATTAAAATTATTCCTGTCTCTCTTTTTTCATTTTTTTCATTGCCAGCAAAAGAACTATTCCCAATAAAGTCATGCTGCTTAGACCGAGAGATAAATATTTACTTATGCTAAAACTAATTGGAGCAAATACAATTTCAACTTTGTGCTTTCCTTTGGGGACAACTATTCCCATAAAAGCATGATTTGTCCTATGAATCTCTGTTTCCGCTCCATCAATATAAGCTCTCCAACCGGTTGGAATTTTAAATACTTTATAATCGGCTTTACCGCTAAAAAAAGTATTACCAATAAAAAGAAAATTATTTCCCGAAGCATTTACTGTAAGAATATTTCTTTCATCTGTATATTTTTCAATTTTAACATATGTTGTCGAATCTGCTGGTTCTACACTCAGCTTTTCGTTGTGAATATATGCGACTTCTTTAGGATCAAACGAATTTGATTTTATAGCATTTAGTACATCAATATTTGATTTGGTCTCAACTTTGTTAACAAAGAAAAATCTTGGCAGTACTTTTTCATTCTTCAACAGGTTAGACTTATCGCCCGAAAAAATTGGCGTCATTCCTGGATAAATATTTTGTTTATCAAGAACTACATATTTAACATTTGCCATTCTCCACAAAGTTTCATTTACAGGACCTATTACATCAAGTAAATCCTGATATGCTCTGGGTTTAATTCCCGAGTAACCATAGAAATCTTCTAAAAGAAAATATGCATTATAATTTGAGTTCTGCGAAAACGAACCAATCGAACCATCCTGTTTAAGATTAATTAAACGGAATGGTTCGGTATCCTTTTGATTTTTAATTGCAGTCACATAATCGGGAGTATTAAATAAACCTTTTATTTCCGGGTTATCAACATACTTTGCTCCTCTTCCATCAATTCTCCACAAATCAATTGTCGCGAGGACAATTACTGCAAGGACAAAAACATCCGCACTTAATTTTTTCTGAATATAAAAATTTCCAAACCAGAATACTGCAGTTAAAAACCCAAAAGCAAACATAAAATCGGTCACAAACATTTGACTCATATATTCTGACAATGCCTGAAATTGTTGAGCGTATTGTGGTCTTGAAGCCTGAATGCTTGAGGCATATTCACTTACTCTGCCCGTAAACCATGCAGCAATTGCTTGATTAAGAATAAGAGATAAAATAAAAATTCCGGAAAAAGCATAAGCTGAATATTTTAAAATGTTTATTGCTCTTTGATCATTTTCTTGCCTGAGTGAAAGAATTTTCATTAATCCAAAACCAGCAAGTACAGGTAAACTTAATTGCACAAGCACCAAAATCATTGATGGGACCCGAAATTTGTCAAAAAACGGGAAATAATAGAACATCAAATCAAATAATACCGGAAAAGTCTTTCCAAAAGAAATAAGCAGTGCAATTCCCGATAATATTGTAAGAAACTTAACAATGGGTTCTTTCCATTTTGTTACAATTCCAAATAACGCAAGGAAGAAAACTATTACGCCCATATACATTGCAACATCAACAAATGGCATTTGACCAAAATATGTATTTACCTCTACAGATTCATTTTGAGTTAAAGGTCCTTTATATATTGAATTTCCAAAACCATAGTAAGATGGCACTATAAAGGTAAGCACTTCTCCCGGTGAAAAAGACCAGTTTGTATGATAATCATAATATTCTGTTGAAGAAGGATTTTCAACTTTACTTTGCTGATCACCAATGCTTACACCGCCACGAGTTGAAAATGGTGTGTATTCGTATATTTGTGTAAAATTATCTGCCGACATTAACAAAGCGAGTATAACCGAGACAGCAAATACTAAAACAGATTTGATAATGTTATTTCTTGTTTCAGTTTCTTTTTTAGATACAGCGCTGATAAAAAAGAAAATAAAATAAATTGCTACAGCGAATAGAGTATAGAAAATTATCTGAACATGAAATCCCTGTACAAACAATTGCAGCACAATTATTAAAAGAAGAATATCAAGCAATTTAATCTTCTTCTGAAACCTGAACAAAATCAGGAATAAAAGTGGATACATACATAATGAAGTAAGTTTTGTAACATGTCCAATATATAACAAAACGATTATACCCGTGCTAAATGCTGTTGTTATGCCGGTAAACAAACTAACAAGTAAATTTTTAGTCAGGTACTTCATAAAAAGAAAAGAAGTAATTCCAAGCAGGATCAGGTAAAAGGTCCATGTAGCATAATCAACAGTAAGCCAGCTATTGAAAATTTTTCTAATTAAGCTGAAGCCCATATAAATAAGATTAAACCACGTCTGTTCAGTTCCCAGAGCATAGGCTGGCATACCAAGAAAAATCAGTGGATTCCAAAGTGAAAAAGATTCGCGATCTTTCAACACATATGGCTTCATACTTTCGGAGGTTATTATATCACCCGACTGAAAAGTTTTTCCTCCAAAGTACATTGGACTTAAAAACCCAAGAAACAAAATTAAGAGAATTAATATTACCGCAAGAAAATGAAATTTTTGCGGAATGAATTCCTCAAAGTTAAAAGTAGAAAGAAATCCTTTTTGCTGTTTTTGTTGTTTGACTAGTTTTTGTGTCTTTGCCATAATCTTAAACTTTTAATTTAATACTAAAATTTTTGTGCAATAAAATTAATACCTGAACCTTTTTTATTAACGGATTTGAAATCCAGATACATCATTATTAATGTGAAAGGAAAAGTAAATAAATAATAAACAGGAAGAAGAACAAGAAATAGTTTTGATATATTCAGTAACATCATTGGATATTTAATGCCCAAGCGCCATGCTTTATCTCCCCAAAATCCATAAGTGTATTTCGATTGATAAACCTTAAAACCAATTGGCTTTGTTTTTTCTGTAAGGTCTTCTGTTGAATAACCATCTCTTGCATGTTCGCCAATAAAACTTTCATCATCGTCATCGTGAACATCGCTTCCGCCAAATATTGAAGGCGAATTGATTAACACATAACCACCGGGTTTTAATGCTTTATAAAAATTTTCAAACACTGTTACATCTTCAACAATATGCTCCATAACATCTACACATACTATCAAATCAAATTCTTCTGCAAATTTTAACCTGGTTAGATCTTCAACTGCAAATTCAACATTTTTTATTTTATAAGACTGGAAGAAGGCATCGCAATCTCTTATCCAATCTTCTTTAACATCTACAGCAAGGATTTTACAGGGTTGCAGATTGCGAAACATAAAATATGAATATTGTCCATAGCCTGTCCCTGCATCGAGAATTGTTATTTCCTTCGAACCAAATTTTTTTCTTATTGATTTTAGTTCTTTTCTCACATACCACGAGCGAAGGAACATTAAATCAAGAATTTTATAAAACGCTATCCTTAGAAACGGCAGTTTTTTAATTGTAGCAGCAAAAATATTTTTTACAGGATCGTAGTGCATTAATAACTTAACTGAAATTGCTAAAAAATGTTCGGTGTTGTAAAAAGATAATTAAATCTTTTCCTTAATACTATATTCTCTATCATCCTGGAAGTTATGAACCATCATCTCGCCAATTAAACCTGTAGAAAAGAACTGAATTCCAACTATGATAAGAAGTATTCCAAGAAACAGCATTGGTCTGTTGCTTAAAGGTTGTTTTAACACCATCCATTCATAAGTAAGTATAAGGTTTATGATTAATCCAGCCAGAGAAAAGAAAGCCCCAATAAAACCGAAAAGATGCATTGGTCTTTTAACATAGCGGGTAATAAACACAACCGTTACTAAATCGACAAACCCTTTAAAAAATCTTGAAATTCCAAACTTGGTTTTTCCATATTTTCTGGGATGGTGCAGCACAACTATTTCAGAGACAGAATATCCTTTCCATTTAGCAAGCACCGGCATATAACGATGGAGTTCGCCATATACTTTGATATTATCAACCACTGCTCTTCTATAGGCTTTTAAACCACAATTAAAGTCGTGTATCTTTATTCCGCTAAAGATGGAAGTTATTGCATTGAAAAATTTTGATGATATTCTTTTTATGAACGGATCATATCTTTTTTTCTTCCAGCCGGAAACAAGATCATAACCTTCCTGTAGTTTTTTTAACAAATTTGGTATTTCTTCAGGGTCATCTTGCAGGTCTGCATCCATTGTAATAACAACATCACCATTTACATGTTTAAATCCAATTTGCAATGCAGCAGATTTTCCATAATTCTTTTGAAAACTAATATACTTGAACCTTCTGTCTTCGTGATTAATTTCTTTAATTACTTTTAATGATGAATCCGTGCTTCCATCATCTACAAAAATGACTTCAAAGTCAAGATTTGATTGTGTGCAGGATTTTTTTATTAAACTTGCCAGCGGCTTAAGTGATTCTTCTTCATTGTAAAGCGGAATTACGATGGATATTTTTTTAAATGCAAACGAATTTCCATTTGTTGTTCTATCTTTTCTATATTTATTATAAAACCTTCTTTTATAGTAAGGTCTGAATTCTTTTTTTTCTTCCATTTTCTTTTCTTTTAGTGTAAAATTCAAATTTTGATTAATTAATAACTTCCCGTCATTAAGTTTCTGTAATCTCATTCAAAAATTAACTCAATAAATCACTAAAATCAATTTAATTAAAATACTTTTGTCTTTTAATTTCACTTACCGTTCTTAACAATAATGAACCTATGCCCATCCATCAGGTTATTTTACCATTAAAATAAATATTTGGTTTAGTGCTTTGACCGACTCTAATTTTGTCCCACAATTTAGAAATATTTAGAAGTAATTAAATCAATGTTAGAAAATTTTACAAAAAACAGAAACAAGGTTTATTGGTTAACCCAGTTGAGTGGCTGGAGCCTTTTCTGTCTTTTTAATATTCTTGCTGTTTTTTCATTTGAAGGGTTTAATTACAAACGAATAGCATCTATAATTTATCTTTCTTTTTTAGGTGTATTATTCACCCATATTTATAGATTTTTTATTAAAAAATGGAAATGGGTTGAAATTCCTTTAAAAAAAATAATAGGAAGAGTTTTAATTGCTTCCGCCGTAATAGGTTTGGCTATATTTATTCCTGCATCAATACTAAGTTATCTCATTAAAACTAATTTCAGCGAACGCCTTTCTCCTGGATTAATTATTACAGCCTGGTTCAATCTTAGCACCATAATAATTGTCTGGTCTTTGATTTACTTTCTTGTTCATTATTTTGAGAATTATCGAAAAGTAGAAATAGAGCGGCTAATATGGGAGGCGGCTGTAAAGGATTTTGAATTAAAGACATTAAAGTCTCAACTGAATCCCCATTTTATGTTTAATGCATTAAACAGTATCCGCTCATTAATTGAAGAAAATCCTGAACATGCAAAAAATGCTATAAATCTTTTATCCAATATTTTCCGTTATTCGTTAAAAATTGAAAGAATAGAATCTGTTCCTCTCTCTGAAGAAATGCAAACCGTAGCCGATTATTTATCTTTAGAACAAATTAGATTTGAAGAAAGATTGAAGTTTAAAATTGATATTGATGACAAAGCCAAATTTATAGAAATACCTCCTATGATGATCCAGACACTTGTTGAAAATGGAATAAAACATGGAATTTCTAAAATTCCAGAAGGAGGAATGATTGATATAAGCGGCAGAATTGTTGATTCCTGCCTTAATATTAAAATTATTAATAGCGGATATTTTGACAATGAATTAATGAACAAATCCAGCGGATATGGAATCAGCAATACAAGGCAAAGATTAAATATAATCTATGGTGAACAGGCGACTTTTTCCATAATGAACAAAGAAAATTTTGTAGAAGTAATTATAAACATTCCAATACGAGGTAAAAATGAAAGCAATAATAATTGATGACGAACGACTTGCTCGCACTGAATTACGCAGACTTCTTGCCCCATTTAAAAACATTGAAATAATTGAAGAAGCTGTAAATGCTGCAGATGCTGCAGAAAAAATAAACCGGCTAAATCCCGAACTTATTTTCCTTGATATTCAAATGCCCGGTAAAAATGGTTTTGAATTACTTGAAGAACTTGATGCAGTTCCAAAAGTAATTTTTACTACTGCGTATGATGAATATGCATTAAAAGCATTTGAATATAATGCTCTTGATTATCTGTTAAAACCAATTGAACCCAAAAGGCTGGAAGAGGCAATAAACAAGATAGTGCGTAAAGAGGAAGAAACTATTTCTTTACCACAAAAAGAAAATATCCTTACTGCGGATGATCAGATTTTTGTTAAAGATGGTGATCGCTGCTGGTTTGTAAAATTAGCCGATGTAAGACTAATTGAATCCGAAGGAAATTATGCAAGATTATTTTTCAATGATTTTAAACCACTAATTTTAAGAACCTTAAACTACCTTGATGAAAGACTTGATTCAAAATCCTTCTTTCGTGCAAGCAGAAAACATATCATTAATCTAAAATGGATTGATAACGTTGAGCCCTGGCTTAATGGAGGGCTTTTAATTAAATTAAAAGGCGGACAAAAAGTAGAAGTATCAAGAAGACAATCAGTAAAATTTAAAGATATGATGAGTCTTTAATAAATATTTAATTTAACTTCATCTAATATTGTCAATTATTCAAGCGATTCTTCTGAGTCGCTTTTTTATTTCACCGACTATAATTGCATATTAATTCCTTCTGAACTAACTTTCGAAAAAAATTAAATTTTATTTTGAAACCAATTTTTGCTTATCATAAGAACTAGCTGTCAAAAATAATAATTAATAGTATTCACAATGAATCTTGAAAAACTAAAAAAAGAAGAACTTATCAAAGAAATTAAAAAACTGCAAAAAGAACTTGGCTCTATAAAAAAAGACAAATTCGCAAATGATATAGTTGAAGAGGAATTGAAGTTTAAAGTTTTATTTGATAACTCTCCTACGGGGATCTTATTTACAGATAAATCAGGACAGATTAAATACGTTAATCAAACAGCAATAGATATTCTTGGTTCGCCTTCAATTGAAGCCACCAAATCATTAAATATTTATACCGTCCCAAACCTTGTTAAAGCAGGAATTTCTTCTGCCGTAGAAGAATGTTTTACAACTGGAGAGAGCAAACATTTTATTAAACAATATAAATCAAAATGGGGAAAAGAATTATGGGTTAATCTTTATCTTGTACCGTTGAAAAATAATGCGAAAATAGTTGAAGGAGTCTTTTTTAACTTTGAAGATATTACCGAACAAAAAATTTATGCAGAAAAAATTAAAGCCGATGAAGAAAGACGCAGAGTTCTAATTGAGGCGAATCTTGCAGGAATATATAACACAACCATTGATGGAAAATTTATTGAATGTAATAGTTCTGCTGCAAAGATATTGGGATTTGATTCCGTTGAAGAAGTATTAAAAGTAAATGTCACAGATTTATTTTTAAAAAAATCAGATAGAAATAGAGTAATAGAAAAATTATTAGAATCGGGGGCTGTCCATTCTGAGGAAATTCAACTTAGACGAAACGATGGTAAAGTAATCTGGATATTGCTAAATGCTTTGTTGCTTGACAATAGAACTATTTATGGTTCTATTTTCGATATTACAGAAAGAAAACTTGCTGAAGAAGAAATAATTAAATCAAGAGAATTCCTGAACACAACAATTAATGCAATTCAAATACCCTTTTTTGTAAAAGATATAAATCATCGTTGGGTTATGCTTAATGATTCAGCTGTTGAGATGATGGGACACCCTCGGGAATTTTTAATTGGAAAATCGGATTATGATATTTTTCCTAAAGAACAGGCTGACGTGTTCTGGGAAAAAGATAATTACGTATTTGAGCATGGTAAAGATATTAACGAAGAAAAAATCAACTGGAGTAATGGTGAAACCAGAACAATTCTAACCTCAAAATTTCTTTATACAAGTAAAAGCAGCGATGAAAAATTTGTTGTGGGCTTTATACATGATATCACAGAACAAAAAAAGATTGAAGAAACACTAAGAACCAGCGAAGAACTTTACAGAAAACTTATTTCTACTCTACCGGACATGGTTACAATTACTGATCTTGATGGAAAAATTTTATTCCAGAATGACATTGGTATAAAAGAAATGGGTTATGAGAACAAAGAAGAAATTATTGGGAAAAACATTTTTAACTTTATAGCTCCTCAAGATAAAGAAAAAGCTATTAATTATTTTTCGCTCATGTTAGATAATTATCTGGGAACTCAGACTTATCTTTTCCTTACTAAAAATAATGAAAAAATTCCTTTTGAAGTAAATGGTGAAGTATTGAGAAAAGATGGACAACCGTACGGGACAGTGTTTGTCTCGCGAAATGTTAGTGAACGTAAGAAAATTGAAGAGGCGCTGAAAAAATCCGAATCTCAATTCCGCCAAGTTTGGAACAATTCATTTGATGGAATGAGACTAATTAACGAAGAAGGAGAAATAATACTTGTTAATGACGCATTTTGTAAGCTTATAGAAAAATCGAGAAATGAACTTGTTGGAAAGAAGTTTACAGATATTTATAGCGATGAAGACAAAGATAGAATGTTTGAAACTGGTATTAGAAGACTCAAAGAAAAAAAGGTTCAACCCCACTTTGAAAAAAAATTAACGCTCTGGAATGGAAAACAAATCTGGTTTGAATTATCAAATTCTTTTATAGCGTTGGAAGATAATTCAACCTACCTGTTGAGCATTTTCAGAAATATTACTGAGCGTAAACTTGGTGAAGCAAAACTTACTGCAAGCGAATTAAGTTATAAAGGGTTATTTAATACGGTTCTTGATGCAATATACATTCAAAGCCCTGACGGTATATTTGTTGACGTCAATGATGGTGCATTAAAAATGTATGGTTATTCAAGAGAAGATTTCATTGGAAAAACACCAGAATTTTTGTCTGCACCAGGAATGAATGACCTTCAGGACACAATTAAACGGGTTCAAAATGCTTTTCTTGGAAATTCTGAAACATTTGAATGGTGGGGAAAAAGAAAAAATGGCAAAATATTTCCAAAAGAAGTCGTTCTTACCAGGGGAAATTATTTCGGACAAGACGTAATAATAGCCACGGCAAGAGATATTACAGAAAGAAAAGAAGTTGAAAAAAAACTGAAAGAAATCACTTTAGAGTTGCAGCAATTAAATACTAACAAAGATAAATTCTTTTCAATTGTAGCTCACGACCTAAAAAGTCCCTTCCAGGGTTTACTTGGTTACTCGGAGTTGCTTCTCGAGGATTACGATAATTTGTCTGATGATGAAAAAAAATCCTATGTAAAAAATATTTCTGTGATTACTAAAAATATTTTTGCTTTAGTAGAAAATCTTTTGGAATGGTCAAGATTACAGACGGGAAGAAAAGAGTTTCAGCCAATTAAGATTAATTTGAAAGATGCGGCACAGGAAATAATCAACTTATTAATTGCAAGTGCTATTAAGAAAGAGATTTCTTTAACAAATGAAATTCCTGTTGACACTTTTGTTTTGGCAGATGCAAAAATGCTTAATTCAATTTTACAAAATCTGTTATCGAACGGAATAAAATTTACAATGCCCGGAGGTGAAGTTAGCGTTTCTTCGACAACAAATGAGAATAGTGTTGAAATTATTGTAACAGATACAGGAATTGGTATTAGACAGGAAGACCAGGAAAAATTATTTAGAATTGATATCAGTCATTCATCAAAAGGAACCGCTAAAGAACAGGGCACCGGACTTGGTTTAATTCTTTGTAAAGAACTTGTAGAAAAGCACGGAGGCAAAATCTGGATTGAAAGCAGTTTTGGAAAAGGAACATCAATTAAATTCACACTCCCTCTTGCTCGATAATTAAAATATAAATTATTTTACAAGACATGAAAACAAAATTCAAAGTCATATTTTTATTGTCCACTATCGGTATAATTTTTCTTATTGTCCTTGTAAGCATTAAACTTTTTGAACACAAAAAATCCGCAGCTATTTTATATGAAAGAAATCTTGAAAAGCAAAATTCGCTGACGAATACCCTGACTCTTCTTGATTGGAACTTTAAAATGTTCGCTTCTGACTACAGTCGCTGGGATGAACTAGTGAATTTTATATCAACTCGCAACAGAACCTGGGCAAGAGAAAACATTGAAATTGCTTTACCAATCTACGAGATTCAATATGCCTGGATTTATGATAAAAATTTTGATTTGGTTTACTCTTATTCAACCATAACAGATTCTTCCCATTTTCTTTTTCCGCTCTCTAGAGAAGAATTACAAAAAATATTTAAACTAAACAATTTTAATTCTTTCTTTTTAAAAACTTCATCAGGTGTTGTACAGATCAGAACCGCTCCAATTCAGCCAAGTTATGATGCTGAAAGAAAAACACCACCAAAAGGATTTTTACTTGTCGGTAAAACTTGGTCAAAAGAATACTTAAAAAAAATCAGTGAAATAATTGATTCAGATATAAAACTGACATCGTCTGCAAAAAATTATATTCAAAATTCAGATGAAGAATTTAAAATCACTGCTTCCATTGATTTGCTTGATAATAACCAAAATACAATTACAAGATTAATTGCTACCAGCAAGCCGCCAATTTATAAAAAAACAGTTGAGTTATTTAACTTTCAATTTTTTTTGATTGTCATTTTTTCAATACTTATTCTTGCCTCTGTTTACATCTTCCTTTTTCTTTTTGTTGTAAAACCATTAAAACTAATCGCACAAAGCTTAAAAGAAAATGATCCTTCTTTAATTCAAACAATGAAGAAAGACAAATCTGAATTTGGCGACGTTGCTTTTTTAATTGATGATTTTTTCAGACAAAGAGAAAAATTGATTTTTGAAAATTCCGAAAGAGAAAAAGCCGAACGCGACCTGAATAAATTAAATCGGATTTATGCTGTCATTAATGAAATAAATCAAGTGATGATAAGGGTAAGAGACAGTCAAAAATTGTTTAATGAAATTTGTAAAATAGTTGTCCTACAAGGTAAGTTTAAATTTTCTCTAATTGCCTTAACTAACTCAGATTTAAACAGCCTTCACATCTCCTCTTCTTATGGCAGTAATGAAAATTTCATCGAAAAATTAAAAATCATTTTTGCAAACAACACAGACAATGAAAGACTTCTTTTCTCGTATGTTAAAAAAGGGGGTGTCTTTATCGTCAACGACATATCGACATCTGAAATAGATGATTCTTTGCTTGAAGCATTAAGCAAGGAAAACATTTCTTCATTTGCCTCTCTGCCTATTTCTTGTAATAGTCGGGCTTTTGGTGCTTTAGTGTTATTTTCCGAAGAAAGAAATTTCTTTGACTCACAGGAAACTCTTTTACTGGAAGAAGTAATGGTTGATATTAATTTTGCTCTTGAGATGATAGAGAAAGAAAGACAAAAATCTTTAGCCGAAGAATCTCTGAGACAAAGCGAAGAAAGATGGCAGGTGGTCGTTGAGTCCTCGGGAAATGGTATGTGGGATTGGGATATAAAAACAAATGAATGTTTTTTTTCAGCACAATGGAAAAGATTGCTTGGTTATGAGGCAGACGAAATTCAAAATCATTTTAGCGAATGGGAAGAAAGAATTTATAAAGAAGATTTAGAATTCGTTCAAAACAGGCTTAATCGTCATTTAAAAAATGATTCGCCTTTCTTTATGTGTGATTACCGAATGGTATGCAAAGATGGCACAACAAAATGGTTTCTTAGTAGGGGAAAAGTCATTAAATTCGACGAGAACGGTAATCCGTTAAGAATGGTTGGAACTAACGAAGATATTAACAAAAGAAAAATTGCCGAAGAAGCTCTTTATAAAAGCGAACAAAGATATAAAGAATTGATCGAAAAACAGGGAGAAGGTGTACTGATAGGGGACAAAAATGAAGTTATTACTTTTATTAATCCTGCCGGCGAAAAACTATTTGGGTTACCAAAAGAAAAAATTATTGGACACTCGTTAAAAGATTTTGTTAGTGAAAAAAATTATCAAACTATTCTTGAAAAAACCGAAAACCGCAAAAAGGGGGTTGAAGAATCTTATGAAATAGAAATAAAACAACCTTCTGGAAATAAAAAGACAATATTAGTCTCAGCCACACCAAGGTTTTCAGGAGATAATTATATCGGAGCTTTTGGAATCTTCAGGGATATTACAGAAAGAAAAAGAGCTGAAGAGCAAATTCGAAAACTCTCTCAATCTTTAGTTCAAAGCCCGGTGTCTATAATTATAACTGATCTTGAAGGAATAATTGAGTACGTAAATCCCAAATGCTGCGAAATTACAGGTTACTCATCTGAAGAACTGATTGGAAAAAATCCAAGAATATTTAAAACATCTGAAAAAAGCACTGATGACTATAAAAAACTATGGGAAACCATTATTCTTGGAAATGAGTGGACTGGAGAATTTCATAACAAAAAAAAGAACGGTGAACTTTTCTGGGAATCTGCAATTATTTCACCAATAAAAGATGAAAATGGAATTGTAACAAATTTCCTTGCTATTAAAGAAGATATTACTCAAAGAAAAAAAATGGAACAGGAGCTTATTGCTGCAAAAGAAAAAGCAGAAGAAATGAACAGACTAAAAACCAATTTCCTAGCAAATATGAATCACGAATTACGAACTCCTATGATAGGAATACTAGGATATTCTGAGATTCTGAAAAATCTTGCTGATAAGCAGGAAGAAAAAGATATGGCGGAAACAATTTATTTGAGCGGTACCCGTCTTATGGAAACTTTAAATTTAATTCTTGACCTATCACGAATTGAAGCCGATAAACTCGAAATCAATTTTATTCATATCAACCTTAACAAACTGATAAATGAAGTAATTGCACAGTTTGAACCTCAAGCAAGAAAAAAGAATATTCTACTACAAAAACTTTTTACAAAAGAAATAGTTGTTGGTGAATTAGACGAAAGGATGACCCAGCAGGTTATTTATAATCTTGTAAGTAATGCAGTAAAATTTACAAAGCATGGAGGAGTGTTAATAGAATTACAAAAAGAAACGAATTATGCTGTCATTAAAATTAAAGATACAGGTATTGGAATAGCAAAAGAAAACTTACAAATTATTTTTGATGAATTCAGACAGGTAAGCGAAGGTTTCGGAAGAGGTTTTGAAGGAGTCGGATTGGGTTTAACAATTGTGAACAAATTTGTACAGAAAATGAATGGAACAATATCTGTTGAAAGTAAGGTTGGTATTGGAACAGAATTTACTGTTAAGCTGCCCTTATTACAAACCAGGAAAGCAGGAAAAGAAAGACTAATACAAATTGCCGGAAGCAAAAGAATTTTACTTGATAAAAGCGAAACTGAAAAACAACTCCCTGAAATTCTGCTGGTAGAAGATGATGTAATTAATCAGCAAATAATAAAGCTATATCTTAAAAATATTTGTCGTGTTGACCTTGTCGATAACGCGACAGAGGCAATACAAAAATCAGTTGAAAAAAATTACTCTGCTATTTTAATGGATATAAATCTTGGACTTTCTACAACCGGACTTGACGCAACCAGAGAAATAAAAAAACTAAAAGCATATAAAAATATTCCAATAGTAGCAGTAACAGCATTCGTAATGCCGGGAGACCAAGAAGAATTTATGGCGGCTGGATGTACACATTATTTGCCCAAACCTTTTAGCAGAAAAGCCATCATTCAATTGATGGAAGAAATTCTTACATAAGATTTACTGCTTACATTTAATTTGTAAAATTCTTAAAAATGAATTATGTTTTGTTTGAAAAATTTTAGAGTAAATAAAATGAAAAGTAAACTGTTTGTCGGTTTGTCAATTGTTATTTTGCTTGCATTTTCTGGCTGTGAAGTTAAAGTTGATAATAGTGTGACCTTTAAAAATCTTGCCAGTGAAACTGTATATGTCAATTTTCTGGGAAAAGTAATAACTTTAAAATCGGGCCAATCACAGGTAATAAAAGAAATTCAAAAAGGTGAATACGCATACGAAACAGCTTATGATGTTCCAGATGGCGTAAATGGAGCTTCCGTTGAAGGAGCAACATCAGGAACAATGGAAATAAAAGCTCAGACAAAAGTTTATGTGCTTTATGTAAGTCACCTTGTAGGAACCGGCTCAACTCTGACTTATGTTCTGTCAGCAACAATATCAAGCAGCGATAAAGTTTCAACTAATTCCTCACCAACATCGCCATAGTTTTTAGCTTAATTTAGTTGCAACTTTTTAATAATATTCTAATTATTTCAATTGAGAATCCCCCCCTTTTTTTGTAATTTTGGGTAACAATTTTGGAGTATTTAAATGAAATTTAACGCCAACAGTAAGACTTTAGAGAAGTTACTTGCAAAGGTATTTCCTGCGGTCCCAACAAGGACACCAATGTCAATAATCGAAAATTTTTTATTTGAGATTGAAGAAGGAAAACTAACTGTTACAGCTACCGATCTTGAAATTACTTTACGTTCATCAATCAATATTGATTCTGATACAAATGTAAAAATGGTTGTTCCCGCAAAATTAACTTTTGATATTATTAAATCACTTGGTGATACTTTAATAAATTTTGAAGCAGAAAAAAATCAAAAACTAAAATTAAAAACCGATACCGGTGTTTATTCAATCGGTTATGCTGATGCTGAAGAATACCCCAAAATTCCGGATACCGGAAAAAATAATATTGTAAATATCAACGGAAAAATTTTAAAGAAAGCATTAGACCACACTTCTTTTGCCATCAGTAAAGAAGCTATGCGTCCCGCTATGATGGGAACTCTGTTTGAGTTTAATCCTGAAGGTCTAAAATTTGTAACAACCGATGGACATCGTTTGGTTAAGTATCTTAACAAAAATTGTAGTGTGGCAAATAGCGAACAATGTATAGTGCCCGAAAGAGCAATTTCAGTTTTATCTAAGTTACTCGGCGAGGGTGATGTAAAAATGTACCTCGGTGATTCCAATATCACTTTTGAAACAGATGAGCTTGAAATGATTTCAAGATTAATTGCCCAGAAATATCCTGACTATAACAGCGTAATACCTCTTGAAAATGAAAATCTTTTAAAAATTAAAAAGAATGAACTTCATTCTTCGGTAAAAAGAATGCTTTTGTTTTCTTCTTCGAACTTTCAACAGGTTAAATTATCTCTTAACAACAACAACGTTGAGATATCTGCCGAAGATATTGATCATGGCTCAAGTGCAAAAGAAAATGTTTCCTGCGAATATGTTGGCGAAGCCATGGATATTGGTTTTAATACTTCATACTTGAATGATATTTTATCTCATATTGAAGAAGGCGAAATCGTATTCAAGCTTCATTCGCCAACAAAAGCCTGTGTCATTGAACCAGCTTCAGTTAAAGAAGATGAAGAAATTATGATGCTTCTAATGCCTGTTCGTTTGAATAACTGAGATGTTTGTTAGCTCACTTTTTCTTAAAAATTTCAGAATACACTCGAACACTAAATTAGAATTTTCTAACAAAATTAATTTTATAGTTGGCGGAAACGGGCAGGGAAAAACTTCAATTATTGAAGCTCTTTACTTTTTATGCACCACAAAAAATTTTAAATCTGCTTCCGATGTGGAAATAATTAAATTTGAACAAGAAGCTTACGAAATAGAAGGTTTATTAAAAGATATTACAGAAGATAAAATTAGAATTTATTTTTCCCTTAGTGAAAATAAACGATATTATATTCAAAACGGAAAACAAATTTCTAAATCGGCTGATATAATTGGCAAATATCCTGTTGTTTTGTTAACTCCAGACGATCATTTTTTAACTCAGGGATATCCTGTAGATAGAAGAAAATTTGTTGATTCTGTTATTTCACAAGCAAGCGGAATATATTTAAAGACATTGCTGGATTATAACAAAACATTAAAGCAACGAGCATTTTTGCTTAACAGAATCAACGAATCGGGCAGAAAAGACCTTCTACAGGAACTTGATGCCTGGACAGAAAAATTAATTTTAAGTGGTTGTGAGCTGATTAAATATCGATTAAAATTTGTAGCTGATTTCAACAACTTTATAAGACAATCTTATAAAACAATTATGCTGGATGAAGAAGAACCAACCATTGAATATCAATACATTGGCGGAATAGAAGAAGAAATTCAAACCATCTTCAAGAAAGCAATTGAAGAAAAACAAAATGAAGAAATAAGAAGAGGAACCAACCTTGTGGGACCTCATCGCGATGAATTTATTTTTAAAATTAACAACAATTCTGTAAGAACTTTCGGATCACAGGGACAACATAAAACTTTTCAGGTAGCTTTACGTTTCGCACAGTTTTTTTACCTTAAAGAAAAATCAGGACGATTACCAATTTTTTTATTAGATGATGTATTTGGTGAACTGGACGTTAAACGTTCTGTTAGAATAAGCGAGTTTTTAAAAGAAGTTGGACAGGCATTAATTACAATAACCGATTTTTCAAATCTTTCTTTCCTGGAAAAAGGGAATAATGATTTAATAATTAATGTAAATGGCGGTAAGATTTCTTATGCATAGCAGCATTAAAAGTCTCTCAGAAATTTTTTCAGCTGAACCTGAATTAAAAAAAATCAATAATCTGATTAAAGAATCTGAAGTGCTTTCAAAATTTTTTGAAATCTTTCCCGAATTCCAGAAGATTGTTGAACCGGTTAAGGTAACTAAAAAAACTTTACATTTAAAAATTGAAAACGCTGCCTGGAGAAGCGAAATAAAATTTCAGGAAAAAAAATTAATAGAGAAAATAAATTCTTTTTTTAATGAGACAAGAATTAAATACTTAAAACTATTTGGATAACCCATTGGAATAATTATGGCAAACGGAAATAATAATCAAGATTATACTGCAAAAAATATAAACGTGTTAAAAGGGCTCGAGGGAGTTCGTCTGCGTCCGGCAATGTACATAGGTGACACCGGCAATCGGGGACTTCATCACCTTGTAAATGAAGTTGTTGATAACAGTATTGATGAAGCTCTTGCTGGCTTTTGCGACACTATTAAAGTCACCATTAATAAAGATGAAACAGTAACAATAGAAGACAACGGAAGAGGTATTCCGATTGATATTCATCCTGAAGAAAAAAAATCAGCGCTGGAAGTTGTTATGACGGTTCTTCATGCCGGAGGAAAATTTGACAAAAACTCTTACAAGGTTTCAGGAGGATTACATGGTGTTGGTGTCTCCGTAGTAAACGCTCTTTCTGAGTGGCTGAAGGTTGAGGTTAAACGAGATGGAAAAATTTACAG
Organism: uncultured Ignavibacteriaceae bacterium; assembly: GCA_964596145.1. GTDB lineage: Bacteria > Bacteroidota > Ignavibacteria > Ignavibacteriales > Ignavibacteriaceae > CAZHVS01. Next base: position 5,089 of record CAZQSR010000027.1, on the reverse strand, counting down.
ACAGGAATATGTGCGGGGGGTTCCTAAAGCACCGGTTAAAGAAGTTGGCACATATAAACGTGAAGGATCAGGAACATCAATTACTTTTCTACCGGACAAACAAATTTTCAAAAGCAATATCAAATTTAAATTTGATACGATTGTTGAAAGAATGCGTGAGCTTGCATATTTGAATAAAACCATTACCATCAAAGTTAAAGACGAAAGAGATGGAACTGAAGAAGAATATCACTATAAGGGTGGTCTTATTGAATTTGTAAAATATATCGATGAAGACAGGGCTCCGATGCATAAAACAATTTATATTGAAGGAGAAAAAGACAATACCCCAATCGAGGTTGCTTTTCAGTACAACGGCAGTTACTCTGAAAATATTTTTTCTTATGTTAATAACATAAATACACACGAAGGAGGAACTCATTTAGTTGGTTTCAAGGCTGCTTTAACAAGAACATTAAATAATTATGCTGCAAAAAATAACCTTATTAAAGATAATAAAATTACTTTATCCGGAGACGACTTTAGAGAAGGGCTTACAGCCGTAATCTCCGTAAAAGTAATGCAGCCTCAGTTTGAAGGACAAACAAAAACAAAACTTGGAAATAGCGAAACAAAATCAGCGGTTGAGACTTTAGTAAATGAAAAACTTGCTGAATATCTTGAAGAAAATCCTTCTGTTGGAAAAAAGATTATTGAAAAATGCATGCGTGCCGCAGAAGCAAGAGAAGCTGCCCGCAAGGCACGTGATCTTGCACGAAGGAAAAATGCACTTGATAGTTTCAATCTCCCGGGAAAACTTGCGGATTGCTCTATAACAGATCCCGAACACTGTGAACTTTATATTGTTGAAGGAGATTCTGCGGGTGGCTCTGCAAAACAAGGAAGAGACAGAAGATTCCAGGCCATTCTTCCTCTTAAAGGAAAAATACTTAATGTTGAAAAAGCCAATCTTAATAAAATTCTCGAGAATAATGAAATTAAAGCAATCGTTGCTGCTATTGGTGGTGGTATTGGCGGAGAATTTGATTCAACAAAAAGTCGCTACGGTAAATTGATATTAATGACTGATGCAGATGTGGATGGAAGTCATATTAGAACTCTTTTATTAACTTTTCTTTACAGGCATATGAAGGAACTTATTATTGATGGAAAAGTTTTTATTGCTCAACCGCCGTTGTATAAAATAAAAAAAGGCAAGGAAGAATTTTATGCTTATGATGATGAAGAAAGAGATGAAATTTTAAAACGACTGAAAAGCAACGGCAAAGATGATGTTGTTTCGAAAGCTGAAGAGCAAACAGAAGAAACAAACATTAAAGGACTTCTCATCTCGCGTTACAAAGGACTTGGAGAGATGAACCCTGAACAACTGTGGTCAACTACAATGAATCCAGAAACAAGAACGATGCTGCAAGTAACCTTAGAAAGCGCTGCTGCTGCTGATAAAATATTTGAAACTCTTATGGGCGATGCTGTTGAACCAAGAAGAGAATTCATTGAAAAGCACGCAAAGTATGTGAGAAATCTTGATGTCTAATTCAGCGACTAATAACAAAAATAATTTAAGAATATTTAACAACTAAAATTAATCCAGATATGTCAACAACTTTTTTTGATAAAATAGTACCTGTCTCGATTGAAGAAGAAATGAAATCTTCTTATATCGATTACTCAATGTCCGTAATTGTATCGCGTGCTCTTCCCGATGTACGTGATGGTTTTAAACCTGTTCACCGTCGCGTTCTTTTCGGAATGCATGAACTTGGAAATACTTACAACAAACCATATAAAAAATCTGCAAGAATTGTGGGTGAGGTTCTTGGTAAATATCATCCGCATGGAGATTCGGCGGTTTATGATACTATGGTCAGAATGGTTCAGGATTTTTCACTGCGTTATCCTTTGATTGATGGACAGGGAAATTTCGGATCGGTTGATGGAGACTCTCCTGCGGCAATGCGTTATACAGAGGCAAGACTTGCTCGCATAGCTGATGAAATGTTACGCGATCTTGATAAGAATACTGTAAATTTTACTTCCAACTTTGACGATACATTACAGGAACCGACAGTTCTTCCTTCTTATTTACCAAATCTTCTGGTTAACGGAAGCAGTGGTATTGCTGTGGGAATGGCAACAAATATTCCCCCACACAATCTTTCTGAAGTTATTGACGGATTAATTGCTTTAATTAAAAATCCTGAAATTACAATAGATAAACTGATGAAGCATATTACCGCCCCTGACTTCCCCACCGGAGGAATTATCTACGGATACCAAGGCGTAAAAGATGCTTATAATTCCGGTAAAGGGAAAATTGTAGTTCGAGCTAAAGCAAATATTGAAACGTTAAAGAATGGAAAAGAAAATATTATTGTATCTGAACTTCCTTATCAGGTAAATAAAGCCGCCCTGCAGGAAAAAATTGCTGAGCTTGTTCGCGAAAATAAACTCGAAGGTATCTCCGGTGTAAGAGACGAGTCCGACCGCGATGGAATGAGACTTGTAATTGAACTTAAAAGAGACGCAAATGCATCGGTAGTGATGAATAATCTTTTCAAGCACACACAAATGCAATCAACATTTGGTGTAATTATGCTTGCTCTTGTTCACGGCGTTCCTAAGGTTCTTAACCTTAAGCAGGTTATGGAACATTTCCTGCAACACAGAATGGAAGTCTTAATACGCAGAACAAAATTTGATCTTGAAGCTGCAGAAAGAAGAGCTCATATTCTTGAAGGATATATTATTGCTCTTGATAATATTGATGAGGTCATAGAAGTAATTAAAAAATCGAGAGATGTTGATACTGCAAAAAATAATTTGATGAGAAGATTCAAACTCTCGGAAATTCAAGCCAAAGCAATTCTTGATATGCGTCTGCAAAGGCTTACAGGGCTTGAGCGAAAAAAGATTGAAGACGAGTATAAAGAAACAATTAAGTTGATTGAAAAACTTAAAAGCATTCTTGAAAGTGAAGAGAAAAGATGGTTTATAATCCGTGATGAACTTCTTCTGTTAAAAGAGAAATATGGAGACGAAAGAAGAACAGAAATTATTTATGATTATCAGGAATTTTCTCTTGAAGATATAATTGCCGAAGAAGATGTTGTTGTTACCATATCACATCGCGGTTACATTAAAAGATTTCCTGTTAGCGGTTACAGAAGGCAGGGACGCGGCGGCAAAGGTGTAATTGGTGCAGAAGCAAAAGATGAAGACTTTATCGAGCATATGTTTATTGCTTCTACGCATCAGTATATTCTTTTCTTCACCGATAAGGGAAGATGCTATTGGTTAAAAGTATTTGAAATCCCCGAAGGCGGAAGAGCTACAAGAGGTAAATCAATAGTTAACTTGATTGAAAAAGAAAAAGATGAAAACATTGCTGCATTTATAAATGTAAAGGAATTTAAAGATGACCAGTATCTCGTTATGGTAACTGCTCAGGGAACAATTAAGAAAACTGTTCTTTCTGCTTACGGCAATGTAAGAAGAGGCGGTATAAATGCAATCAATATTGTTGAAGGCGATAAACTGATAGATGTAAAACTGACAGAAGGAAATAATGACATTGTTCTTGGAACCTCTCAAGGTATGGCTATTCGCTTCCACGAAAACGATGTTAGAGATATGGGAAGAACCGCAACAGGAGTTAGAGGAATCAACCTTTCTAAAGGCGATGTAGTTGTTGGATGCATTGTTATTAGGCGACAGGGTAGTATTCTTGTTGTAACTCAAAACGGATTTGGAAAACGTTCCGATATTAGTGATTACCGCGTTACTCATAGAGGCGGCAAAGGAATTATAACTGTGAAGACCACTGATAAAGTCGGTAATTTAATTGCTATGATGGACGTAAATGATAATGATGAGCTTGTCATTATTTCAACAAAAGGAAAAGTAATTCGTCAGAGCATGCGAGATATTCGTGTAATGGGAAGAAACACACAGGGCGTTAGAGTAATACGTCTTGACGACGGCGATTCCATTGCCGACATCGCAAAGGTAGTTCCTGAAGATGAAGAAGAAAACGGCACTGAAAACGGTAACGGCATAACAGAATAATATTTCGCTTAAATAACGTTTTAGATTTCTTAAATAATTTTTTTGAAAGAAATTATTTTTTCATAAACTTTTTAAAACAACGGTTATGTGATGAAAAATATTTTTCAACAAAAAACTAAACCCGCTACAAATAAAACAGGATTACCGCCAGGCAGTCTCGTCTTTGTAGGTGAAAAGAAACTTGATAAACCATCTGTATCGGTATTTGAATATAGCAAAGATTATCTAAACACATCAGACATTACTTCACTTAAACAAATTAAATCTGATATCCCTGAAGACAGAGTATGCTGGTTAAATATTGATGGACTGCACGACACGGAGCTTATCGAACATATAGGACAAGCATACAATCTTCATCCTCTCTTGCTGGAAGATATTCTTCATACAGAGCAACGTCCTAAAGTAGATTTTTATGAAAACGTTCTTTACCTTGTGGTTAAGATGCTGTCATATCATGAAGATACTAACAGCGTATGGAGCGAACAGGTTAGTTTTGTCCTAGGAAAAAATTTCCTGTTAACATTCCAGGAGGGTGCAATGGGAGATGTTTTCGATTCTGTGCGCGAACGAATTACTAACAACAAAGGAAAAATTCGTAAATATAATTCTGATTATCTCACCTATGAATTACTTGATGCTGTTGTTGATAATTATTTTGTAATTATCGAAAGAGTTGGCGATAAACTGGAACATATTGAAGATGAAATTCTTCACAATCCATCTAAAGAAGTATTGGTTGAAATTCATGAATTAAAGCGAGAACTAATTGCTTTAAGAAAAATAATCCTTCCTCTTCGTGAAGTTGTAAACAGAATAGAAAAAGGTGATGATATATTTTTTACCGACAGAAATATCAGAATGTATTTGCGAGACCTTTATGATCACATCATCCAGGAGATTGAATCGATAGAAACTTACAGAGATATGCTGTCAGGACTTGAAAATCTTTATCTTTCAAGTTTAAGCAATAAAATGAATGAAGTAATGAAAGTGTTGACTATCATTACAACTATTTTTA
>CAZQSR010000026.1:15493-23774 GCA_964596145.1 uncultured Ignavibacteriaceae bacterium | reverse complement strand
AAAAATGCCTTCTCGTTATCCTTTTAGCAGGCTGAGATTTGATGAAAGAAATATCGTACAAAATGAAAGCAGAAAAAAAGTGAAATAGAAAAAAGCAAAGCACCAACATTTGAACCAATTAACAAACAAGAAATGTTTGTCCCAAACCACGCTGCCCGGGCAGGAGTAACCCTATGTCTATAATAACACTACCACGAACAAACCAGAAAACAACAACCAACAAAAAAATAATTATTATGAAGATATTATTGCTGTTAACCGCCCTTAGTTTATATAGCTGCACAAAACCAAACGAACCAGAAGAAGAAAACCTGCAACCCGGCAGAAGAGATTATGTTTGGACAGTGGATACATTAAAACATCCGAATAGCTTTCAGACTCATATGCGCTCTATTTGGGCGGCAAATGCAACAGATGTCTATGTAGTAGGTTTCAATGATAGTTATAGAAGGATAATGTATCATTATGATGGAAAAACTTGGGCACCAGTAAAATTAACATGGCCAGAGGGGGGAACGTTAACTGCTAATACAAGTGGACTAAGTTCAATTTACGGTTCTTCTTCCAATAATATTTGGGCTGTTGGAGATCAGTATTTTATGATAAATCCTAATCCACCTTAGTATAGTGATAGTAGTTTAATTATACATTATGATGGAACGAATTGGACTGAACAGCAAATTGTTGGAAATGGTAATTTGAAAACTATTTGGGGTTCCAGTCAGAATGATATATGGGCTGCAGGAGATAATTCAACTATCATCCATTATAATGGAACAGATTGGAAAATATTTGAGGAATTTACTAATCCAAATTACTTGATTACAGATTTATGGACAGATGGGAAGGAAATTTTTGCAATTGGTAATAACAGCAATCAAACACTAGTTTTTCATGGCAAGTTAAAGTTAAATTTAAATATTCATTAAAATATCCCGGTGATTGCGGCACCGGTTGTTTCTAGGGGTTTATCTTACAATAATAACTATCTTATTAGCTCTTGCATTTTCAATAATAAACGCTGTTTTCAGAATTTTTTAGGAATTGATAAAGCAATTTGCAAGGTTACAAAACCATTTTGTAAAGTTGACCAGTCTTTTTGCAAGATTACAGAATAGTTTTGTAAAGTTATAAATTCTTTTTGTAAGGTTAACCAACAGTTTTGCAAGTTTATATTATTGTTTTGTAAGGTTGCATAATTATTTTGAAAGGTTGACAAATAATTCCGTAAGATTGTAGAATTAGATTTCAGGTTTATAAATTTGATCAATAAGCAAATTAGTCTATTTCGGCATAATTAAAGAGATGTATATTTGTATAATCATTTTGTTTAATTAGAAAAAATCAGACTACTAATGAAATACGTATTAATTTTTTTTATTTCCATATCAATTGTGAATGCTCAATATATAAATGTCCGTGTAAGCAGTACTTCCAGCACTGATGATAACGAAGTAGCAATTGCCATCAACCCGGCAAATCCTTTGCAAATGATGGGAGGAGCTAATATTAATAAAATCTACATAACCACAAACGGTGGAATTAACTGGACACAAAAATCTCTGACATCATCTACTTTTGGAGTGTGGGGCGATCCTTCAGTTATTTATGATAGAATGGGGAATGTTTATTATGGACATTTATCTTATACTCCAAGTCCCGGTTATTGGATTGATAGAATTGTCGTACAGAAATCAACCAACAATGGTTCTACATGGAATGAGGGTACAGGAATAGGTTATAACAGTCCAAAAGAGCAAGACAAAGAATGGCTTGCAATTGAGCATCAGAATAATCAATACAGGGACAACATTTATGTTAGCTGGACAGAGTTTGATAATTATGGAAGTACAAGTTCTCTCGATAGCTCAAGGATATTATTCTCCCGTTCAACTGATGGTGGTTTAACTTTTTCAAATCCTGTTAAAGTAAGTGACCGCTCGGGTGATTGCATTGATGAAGACAACACAGTTGAAGGAGCAGTAACTGCAATTGGTCCTAATGGTGAATTATACATTAGCTGGTCAGGTCCGCTTGGTATTATGTTCGATAAATCCACTAATGGTGGAGTTACATGGGGAGTTGATATATTTGTTTCTTCACAACCCGGAGGATGGGATTATGCTGTGCCGGGAATTAATCGCTGCAACGGTTTGCCTGTTACCGCCTGCGATACAAGCCATTCACCTTACAGGGGAAATATTTATGTTAACTGGTCAGACCAAAGAAACGGAACAGATAACACAGATATTTTCCTCAGTAAATCTACTGATGGTGGAAATACCTGGTCGGCTCCTAAAAAAGTAAATAATGATAACACTTCGCGTCATCAGTTTTTTACTTGGATGGCGATTGACCAGAAAACGGGAACATTATATTTTGTGTTTTATGACAGGCGAAACACTACAGCTTCATACACTGATGTTTATCTTGGTATATCAAGAGATGGCGGAGAAACATTTGAAAATCATCTTATAAGTCAGTCATCTTTTAATCCGAATGCAGGAACTTTCTTTGGAGATTATACAAACATTGCAGCATGGGATAGAATCGTTCGTCCAATCTGGATGCGTGGAGATGGTAGTAATATAAGTGCCTGGACAGCTCTAATTTTTGATTCATCAGCAGTTATTCCTGTTGAGTTAATATCTTTTAATGCGAGGGTAAATGAAAAAGAAATTTTGCTTAACTGGAAAACGTCTTCAGAAAAAAATAATAAAGAATTTCTAATTGAAAAATTTGTTGTAAAATACTCTGGTGAAAAAACGAATGAAAATTTATTCGAAAGTAAATGGAATGTAATTGGGAAAGTGCAGGGTAAAGGGACAACTACAGAATTAAATGAATACCAGTTTAAAGATGTAATTGAAAAATCTGGGGTGTTTAAGTATCGTATTAAACAGGTTGATTTCAATGGAAGCTATAAGTATTCAAATGAAATTGAGATTGAATCATTCACTCCAAAAATGTTTTTGCTTGAACAGAATTATCCGAACCCGTTTAATCCTTCCACAACTATTTGTTATCAGCTTCCTGAAAAAACATTTGTAACAATAAAGATATTCGATTCACTTGGGAAGGAAATAACAACTCTTATAAACGAAGAGAAGCAAGCCGGTGTTTACGAGGTTAATTTTAATGCTGGCGATTTAAGCAGTGGTGTTTATTGTTATAAACTAACTACTGAAAAGTTTTCGGCTATGAAAAAAATGTTGATGTTAAAATAAATTGACACACAGATTAATTATCTGAAAATGAACTTAAAACAAAAACTCGAGTATCACTACAACTCGTTCGATAAAACAGAAATATCTCCGGACCCGCTTGAATTTTTACACAAGTACAGAAGTAAAAATGATATTGAAGTAGTAGGGTTCATAGCTTCTGTTTTTGCCTATGGAAATGTCAAACAAATAAATTCAAGTATTAACAAATTTGTTAATATTGCTGAGAATAAACCTTATAATTTTATTAAAAATTTTTCTGTGGATGATGAAAAGTTGATTAACTTCAAACATCGTTTTTATACCGCAGATGATATAATTTACTTACTTCGAGTAATTAAAATTCTATATAAACAATTTGGAAGCATTAAAGAATTTTTTCTTCTGCATTATGACGAAAATGCAACTACACTTAAAGAACCTATAACAAATCTTTCCCAATATTTTTTAAGTCATCATAAAGTTCATAAGCAAAAAAGAATCACGCAAGGAATAAAGTTTATGTTTCCTTTACCTTCGAAAGGAAGTGCCTGCAAAAGAATAAATCTTTTTTTAAGATGGATGATAAGGAATGATGAACTTGATACTGGTTTGTGGAGTGAAATTCCTTCAAACAAGTTGTTAATTCCTGTTGATACACATATTGCAAAAATCTCCCGTAACCTTGGCTTAACAAAAAGAAAAAATGTTAGCTGGCAGATGGCTGTGGAGATAACTGAAAATCTTAAAAAGTACGACCCTGTTGATCCTGTCAAATACGATTTTGCATTATGCCATATTGGAATTAGAAAGCTGAAGTTTTAAAAGTCAGGAAATTCTGAAATGAAAATTTAGATAACTTGAAGAATAATTTCAAAATTCAAATTCCAACTTTAACTCGAAATTAGGTTAGAGAGACTTCCCGATTAAATATATATCTATCAACCTCAAACGGCTTTGACAAAATTGCAATAAACTACAAAACATACTTTTGAACATTTTAATTTTGCTTTATTAATTTGTTTGATAATTAATGCTCAAGATTTCAAGTTTAAGATTTATACTTAAGTCAAAGCAATATATTTAAATTTAAACATAGCTTTATAGTTTTTTTAGAAGAGCAACGTTTTCTATATGATAAGTATGCGGGAACATATCAACAGGATTTATTTTTAAAAGCTTATAACCTGCGTCTGTAAAAAATTTTATATCTCTTACCTGTGTTGCAGGATTGCAGCTAACGTACACTATTTTTTTCGGACTTAGAGCTATAACATCATTTACAGTGTTTATATGAAGACCGTTCCGTGGTGGATCAAGAATTATTACATCGGCAGGAGGAATTTTATTTTCATTTATGTAAGGTAAAAAACTGTTATATAAATCTGTAAGATGAAAAAAAACATTTTCAGTATTGTTTATTCCTTTGTTTGTAATTGCGTCGTTAACTGCAGGTTCGACGACTTCAAAACCATGAACTTCTTTTGCTTTTGATGAAATGAATATGGAAATTGTACCGGCACCGGAATAAAGATCGTATACAATTTCGTTTCCTGTTAGTTCGGAATAATCAAGGGCAATGTTGTAAAGATTTTCTGCCTGTGCTGTGTTTGTCTGGAAAAATGAATTTGCACTTATTCTAAATTTGCAATGCCCAATTGAGTCATAAATAAAGCCGCTTCCGTAAAAAATTTTTTCATAATCGCCTGTGGCAACAAGAGCCTTTTTGGTGTTGATGTTGTTGATTATTGTAGTAACCTGCGGAACAGTTTTTAGAAGCTGATTACAATATGTATTGATAAGTTCATCATCTTCAGCAGAAGTTACAAGGTTAACCATTAAATCATTTGTATTAAACGATTGCTTAATAACAAGGTTACGAAGATATCCTGTATGCGTCTTTGTTGTGTAGATGGAAGAATTCCGGCTTTTAAAAAAATCTTTGGTAAATTTCAGAATATTATTGCTTATTTCAGACTGCAAGAAGCATCCGTCAATATCAAGTACTTTATCAAATGAGTTTGGTGTATGTAAACCAAGAGCAAAGCTGCGTTCAAAAATTTTTTCACTTTTAATTTCTTCTTCTGTAAGCCAGCGTTTATCTGCAAATGAGAATTCCATTTTATTTCTGTAGAAAAAAATATTTTTTGAAGGAACAATTGGCTGGCAAATATAATAAGAAAGTCCGCCCATTTTCTGAAAAATTTCATTAATCTGAAGTTGCTTATATTCAATTTGTTTTTCGTAAGAGAAATCCTGCTGTTTACAACCACCGCAAATACCAAAATATTTGCAGTTTGGTTTAACTCTGTAAGGTGATGGAACTAAAATATCAACAACTTTAGCTTCAGCATAATTTTTTTTAATTTTTGTTAAACTTGCATTTACAACATCACCGGGATAAGCTCCGTCAGTAAAGACAACAAAATTTTCTTTATCTTCAACCGGAATATTTAGTTTGGCAATACCTCTTCCTTCAAATGCGTACTTGCCAATTTCAAGTTTAATAACCTCACCTTTTTTCATTTAACATCCTTGTTAAGAATAAATCCTTTAAATCCGATGTATTTATCACCACCCTGGTAAAGAAAAACTTTTGACTCGTGTGAAAGCCGGTTAATAATTTTTTTTCGAAAACTTTTTTCATTTGATGGAAGAGAATCAACATTATGTTTCAAAAGACTTTCAGCTTGCTTATAAAAATTTTTTAATGTAGCAGTAAGATTTATTTCTGCTTTAACAGAAAAATTCATCTTGTTGAAAAAATATTTTAATTCATCATCTGTAAGAGCATCAATATCAGACCTGTCCCATATATCAGAAATAAATTTAGGTACAATTTTGTTGATACGAATAATTTCTCCATTACAAAAGATGCCATTATTTGTTAACACACGTTTAATTTCTGGAAAAATATTTTTCCTGTTTGCAGAAGAGACAGAGCCCTGTGCAAAAACAATATCGAAGCGGCTATCGTCAAAATCAATATTATCAAAGCTCATCAAACGAACATTTATAGTTTTAATTCCGCTTAAACTAAGTCGTGCTGTCAAAAGTGATTCATCATTATCAACAATAATAAAAATTTCCTTTGGCTCTAATTCAAGAAATTTCTTAGCAATTTCTTCAGCTCCAAATCCGATAATAAGAATAGCGGAATCCTTTAAGCTTGTATTATTGATTAAAAAATTTACCAGTTCAAAACCGCCGGGGAGAAATATTTCACTTTTATTCTTCATTCACTTTAAAATAAATCACTAAATTTACAGTGTTAATTTAATCATTATATTTATAAGAATTTTTCCGAAGGTAAAAATCTTTTTTATGAAAATAATTTTAGCGGTTTTATTATTTATAACAACTGCATATTCACTAACAGATTCAACATTTATAGCTGTTTCTGATTCAATAATAACGGATTCGCTAAAAATTGTTGACACCCTTTTTACGCATCACGTTAAACCGCTTTGTGAATCAAGTTATTTTATCAATACTCAAACCATTATGAAAACAGATTACCGGTACACGGGAGATATTTTAACACTTTTTCCTTTTACATTCATCAGGAATACCGGTTTTGTTGGTATGCCTGCGGAGATAAATATTTACGGTGCTGGTTATAGAAGAACAAGCTATATGGAAAATGGGTTGATTATCAACAACCGCAACAAGAACATATTTGATGTGAATTTTTTTCAATCGGAAGATATTGATTCTGTAGAAATTGTGCCGCTGCCAAGGGGATTTCTTCAAGGCTTAAATAACGATGTTACCGTAAATTTTATTACAAAGGATTTTATTCCTCCTGCTCCATATAGTCGCGTAAAATATTATGAAGGTCCTTGGGAAGAAGCAATGATAGATTTTCAGTTTGCAACTTTGTTCTTTAAGAAAATTATTTTTATGGCAGATATTTCAAATCGTAAAACAGGGGAGAGTTACACGAATTCAAGTTTTAGCCAGTGGCAGGGAAAATTTAAAATGAAGTACTTGCTTGCAAATAATATAAATCTTTTTGCAAATTATTTTTATAATAAATCGAATGTAAGTTTAAACGGTGGAGTAGATGTAGATTCAATTAAAAGGTATAGTAGTAACATAGACAAAATTATGTATGATGAAATCGCTGCACCTGTGCTTTTCTATGACAGGTATAGAAAAACTTCAGTTCATAATTTTTATGTTATGATGATTGGTAATTTTTTAAGTAATACTCAGACTGATTTTACGGCATACTATCAAACTGCTCTTGAAGAAGACAGAGCAGGTGAAAGTCAAAATATTTTTATTGGTGAAGATTATCGTTACAAAACAACAGGTGCTTTATTAAAACAAAATTTTTCTTTTAATTATTTCGAACTGAATTTTTCTGCCAATTATGAAAAGACTGAACACATTTATAATTTTAGTTTATTCAGGAAGAATTCGAATTTTTTAAATCTTTCTTCAATTGTATCTACTAATAAATTATTCGGTAGTATTAAACCCTCGTTCTTTATAAACTTTAAGAGATTTGATTATTCTGGTGACTTATTTGATTTTACTTCTTCGGGCTGGGGCGGAGATGTTAGCTGGAAATTGAATGATGAATTCGATTTATACCTTGGTTTTAATAATTCGTTTGTTACTTTGAAACAAAGTGGCAGTTACCCGTTAGGAAGTGGATTGCAGAAAACCAATTTTGAATTTAAAGTAAATTATAAAGGTAAAGGTTTAACCGCAGGAGCTTCATTCTTCTTAAGCAATGATGAGAAAATAAATCCAAATGAAATTATTTATGGAAGTCCTTTAGAAATATTTTCACCAATTAAAAAGAAAATAAGCGGTATTGGATTATTGATTGACTATGCAGTCTGGCAAATCCATTTTAATAATCAGTTTACGTATTACAAAAATTATGTAAGAGAAAACTTATCGCCAACATTTTATAACAAAACAAAAATTTATTACTCTGATATTTTATTTGATTCTAACCTAGTGTTAAATACAGGCTTTGTATTGAATACGATAAGTAATCAAACTATATTTAAATATGATTACGATTATGGAGCAGATTTATTCAACACAATCGGAGAAAA
>CAZQSR010000026.1:0-15483 GCA_964596145.1 uncultured Ignavibacteriaceae bacterium | reverse complement strand
AGTATATTTTGTCTGGGAAAATCTTCTTGACAGAGAATATTATCTTGTTCCTTATTTTCCTATGCCGCGAAGAGGAATTAGATTTGGTATTGCATGGGAGTTTTTAAATTGAAAACTAATTTTATATAATTTTTACAAAAGGAATTTTATGAAACTTGTAATTGGTGCGGATCATGGCGGTTTTCTTCTTAAGGAAGAAATAAAAAATTATCTTACAAAACAGCATATAAAATTTATTGATATTGGAAATCATACTTTCGATTCAAGTGATGATTATCCGGATTTCGCAATTCCACTTGCCGATAAAATATCAAAAGGAGAAGCTGACAGAGGAATTATAATTTGTGGAAGCGGTGTAGGTGCATGTATTGCTGCAAACAAATTAAAAGGTGTCCGAGCCTGCGTCTGTCACGATTCATATTCTGCTCATCAGGGTGTTGAACACGATGATATGAATGTCCTTTGTCTTGGTGGAAGAATAATAGGTGTTGAGTCCGCGAAGGAAATTGTATCTGCCTTTCTTTCAGCAAAATTTAGTGGAGAAGAGAGACATCAACGCAGGTTAAATAAAATTCTTAAACTGGAAAAGTCCTGAAGAGAACTATCTTAATCAATAGTGCTTAATTTTTTTTTTTGATTGAATTTTTGTAAATGCGAATAGTTTTTTCGATAATTATTTCAGAATCGAATTCTTTAACTACTCTCTTTCTGCCATTCGTACCAAGTTTATCCCGCAGCTCTTTTGATTGAATTAGTGTTTTCAGTTTTGAAATTAAATCCTCTGCATTTTTTTTCTCAAACAATAACGATGTTTCTCCATCGATTGCAATATCAAGCACACCATCTGAATTAGAACATACCGTTGCTTTTTCCATCGCCATCGCTTCGATTAGTGCAATACCAAAAGCTTCTGCGTGCGAAGGAAAAACAAAAATATCCATCGAAGAAAGAATTGCAGGCGTGTCTTTCCGAAAACCTGTCAGGATTACGTTATTCAAACTCAAAGTTTCAATAATTTTTTTTATTGAAGAAGCATATACATCTTCACCCTGACTGGCTTCTCCAACAATTACAAATTTAAGATTTTTAAATACTTTATTAAGTTCTTTTGCGGCAAATAAAAATTCTTCATGTCCTTTTCCGGGGCTTATCCTTGCCATCATACCAATTAATATTTCATTCTCGTTTATAGAAAATTCATTACGAAAAATTTTAGGATTAAAACAGAGAGGATTAAATTTTGTCGTATCTACATAATTATGTAATAGGGTAATTTTATTTTCAGGGAGAGGAGTAGTATCTAAAAGATTTTTTTTAATTATGCTGCTTATTGCCAAAGCCAGATCCACTCTTTTATAAATATAACGATGAAGAACATCTTTTTTTTTGATGAATGAGCCAACATGTTTGGTTAAAAGTAATGGAGATTTATCGCAATTTAGCTGCAACGCAGGTACAAGAATCCATAAATCTTTAGATGCATGGCAATGAATTAAATCATATTTCTCAAAAGAAATAATTTTAGAAATATTTTTTATTGAAAAAAAATTAAAATAAGAATCAGATAGGACAGGAAAAGTTTTAAGTCCGCTTGATGCTGCTTCTTTTTCCAACCTTGAATTACTCAAACAAAGAATATCTACCTGTAAATTTTTTTTAGATAGAAGCAAAGCTGTATTAAGCGTGAACATTTCAAGTCCGCCCCAGCTTTTTGATAAACAGGTAAAAAGGATTTTCAAAGTGTTAATAAATTTTTGTTAATTTAGAATTCTTATAATAATGCATAAGGATTTCATCAAAGCGGAATCCTTTTTCAGCCATAACTGCAGCACCAATCTGGCAAAGCCCTACGCCGTGTCCCCAGCCCGCACCTGTAATTACAAATATTTGTGGAATACCATCAATAATATTTTCTTTATCAACCACAAATGCAGAGCTGTATAGATGCGATTTAGAAAGAGTTCTTCGAATTTCTAATTCTTTTCCAATTATTAAAGTCTTTAATGTTCCTATTATTTTAAGTTTTATTAATCGTGCAGATTTACCTCTTTCAATAGGAATAATATCAATAATTTTCCCAAAATCTATTCCACTTTTTTCTTTTATGAGATTTGCAATTTCATCCTGAGTATATTCGATTTTCCATCTGTAGAAATCAGTTGTTTCCTGATCAAAATCAGGAAGAATCTGGCTAAGAATTTTTTTATCATTTGTATTGCAATATGCAGGAGGGTTGGATAAAATCCATTTTCTTGCATTTACTTCTTTAGAAAAATCTAAATCATAATTATCTGGTTCAAATTTATAATCAACAACAGGGGTAAGATAAGGATAAGTGACATTCTCCCAGACATTTTCAAAGGATTCCGTAATACCACCGCAAGCCTTGTAGAAACGAGCATCACAAATATCATTGTTGTATGTTAGTACCAAACCTTTGGTTTCAGAGACAGCTTGTTGTGCAACCTCTGTAAAAATTTTAGTAATTCCCTGGTAACGCTGACAATGGTCATCAGCACAGACGTCAAATAATTTATGGTCTTCCCGGTCATACCATTTAGTATATTCACCTTCAGTTTCAAAAAAAGTTTTGTAATCTTTTTTTTCTTTCAACAATGATTTAGATTTCTCAATCTGTGCCAATAACCAACTTCTTGAAATTACAGAATGGGCTTTTAATAATTCCAGGCTGCATTTAGCACTCATCTCGGAGGAGATTACACTTGTTAAATAGTCTTCGACAGGAATTTCATTTATTGCAATTAAAATATCGTTATCAATTACAAGTTTCAAAGCACCTTTGAAGTTTTGCTTTTCTTTTCTTTCCCAATGAAACTGAACACCTATAATTACATCTTTAATTGTAAAATATTCTGTTTCGCTATCAAATGGTGTAAAGATTACAGAATTAGTGAATTCATACTTTTTAGCTTTATCATATACTAAAATTTTGTTTTCTAAAAGTTCTGCTTTGTATAATCCACTGAATGAATTACCAGATTGAGAATCTTTAAAATCACCGTAAAAACCAATTTTAATTTTTTTGTTAGATATTATACCAACGCTAATTATGGGCTCTTTCATAAATAAACCAATTTTATTTGAAACTTGTTGTGCAAATATAGTAATTCATCAAAAAGTAGAGTAGAAACTTTTTTCGGAATGAATTAAATTGCAATTAAAATTTTGAAACAAATAAAATGCTTTTTATAGAAAAATACTGTAGACTTAGATTTTAGAAAGATGTTAAAGAAAATATTCACATACTTAATAATATTTTTAATCTTGCCGCTTATGCTTGATAGCCTAGGTATGATAGAAATTAGCTTTAAAAAAGTAATTTACTATAATATGATGTTCCTTGGTTTTAGTTTGTTTTATTTGTGGTTTGATTCTTTTAATAAAGTATTAATTCTTTCGGGGACAACATTTTTTTTACTCGGTTTAATTCTTTTTAGTATCAACCTTTTCGATGTTGAAGTAAATGCTGGTGGAATAATTGCAGTTTTGATGATGATCGCCTCAGTTAATTTTTTAGTAATGTACATTAAGTTTAGTCAAAAAATATTTTTACTCTGGTGTGCTGGTTTGTTATTGATTGGAATAATAATAGTACTTATCTCCTCTTCTCTTCAGTTAAATAATCTGTTAATATCGTTTTGGCTGTTAATTAAAAACTTATGGACTATGATTGTTATTTTAATTATCTCTGTCTGGGCATTATTTATAAATTCAAAAAACAATTTTTAGAAATAAAAAAAGGTTCTCGTTAAAAGAACCTTTTGAATTTAATCTCGATTAAATTTTATTTAATAATCAAAGTTCCAGTATAATACATAATTCCTGATGGTTTAGTTGAACCGGTAATAGGTTCTTCAGTAATAGAAATTACTCCGGAAGTTGAATAACTAAATTCTGGTAAACTTGGAATCGGGTAATATTGGCTTCCACCACCTACATATAGTATCTCTTTGCCGGTTATGTTTCCACCAAGATTAAACCAAATTTTATATACTTTATTTGCTGCAGGTTTAGGCAATTTTGAAAGTTGAAGGATTCCTTTTTTTGTATCAGGATTGAACATAAACTTTCCATAACCATCAGCATTTATATCCGAACCATCAAGAAAAGCTACCTGCAAGTTTTTTGAATTAATAATTTCAAATAACTGCTCATTTGTTAGTAACAATCCCTGGAACGATTTAATTGTTGAGGTCAAAGCTTCAGTGTGCTGCTTTTCTGAATCTTTAATTTGAACACTTAATAGGTAATAGAAAACAAACATTGCAATAAAACTTAAAATAAAGAAAAAGAACAAACTTCCCCACGTAGCTCCACCTTTTACTTCAGCAATTTGTGGTTCCTGTTTTATTACTGTATCTTGTGAAGTACGGGCAAATGTTCTGTTGGTTGAAAAATCTTTTGTAACCATATCCTTTTTGTCCTCTTTTTCAGTTGATGGTTTATTTGAGTTGGTTAATGGAGAAACCGGTTTAAATTCCGTTTCGCTTTCTTCAGTAAGCTTATCTATCAGTTCAAATTTGTCAGATAAAAGTGGAGCTGAAGCAATAAAATCTTCGTTTTCTGGTTTGAAGATTTCTCTTTCTTGTTGAGGCTGTGAGGCTCTTTTATCTACTTGAGTTTGTTGAGATCTTGGCTGATCGATGATACGTCTTTGTACAGGTCTAACAAGCTTGTAGCTGTCGTCATCGGCTGATTTATCAAGTTGTGAGAAAGTTTCTTCTTCCTTAGTCTCATTCCAATTCAAAGTTGGTTCAGAAAATGTAGTTTTAGTTTTTTTAAATGAAGGAATTTCAGGTGGAAGTACAATTTCATCTTCTGATTTTTCTTTTTCAAATAATTTAGATATTTCCGATTTAGGCGGCGCACTTTGCGAAACAATCTCAGGTCTTTTTTGTTCTTTTAATCTATATAGACGTCTTGCAACTTTATCTTTAATTTGTGGATTTGGTTCTTCTATCTCAAGGAAGGAAGGAAGCAAAGAAGCAAGATTCTGATATTCACCAAGCTCCTGCCACTGATAGTCTCCACCTGTTTTAAAATATTCAAGCATAATTTTTTTGTCTTCTTTATCAAGACAACCTAATGCAAAAGAATGCATTAGGGAAGAGAAGTCAGTTTTACGTGTCAGGCTCATTTTTCTTCTCCCTTTAATAAGTTTTCTTTCAGATTTGTCAAAGCCACCTGTATTTTAGATTTAACTGTTGGGAAAGGAATTTTTAATTTTTGTGCAATTTCAGATTCTGTTAATCCTTCATAAAACGCAAGATATAAAACATACTGTTGTGCATCAGTTAATTTATGAAGTGAGTTTTCAATATTATCTTTTATACTTAAAGCAGTTTTTAAATCAAGGTCATCAATCTGTGGAGACAACCTTGGAATAATATACTCATCTTCAAACTCATCGGTATAATCATCAAGAAATTCGCCCTTATTTCTTTTTGAAGTATCTACGGCTTTGTTTCTTGCTAATGTAATAAGCCATGAATATGCGTTTGAAGATCTCTGATCAAACAGATGCACCTTTCTCCAGATAATCACAAAAACTTCAATTAAAACTTCTTCAGCAGTTTTCTCATCACCAACTATTTTCCGAATTAACGAATACATAATTGGTGAATAACGATTATACAAAACTTCCAGCGCACGCGATTCATAATTCGCTACTTTTTGCATGAGCTCAGAATCAGTTAATGTAAAAAAGCTTACAGCCACATTTGCCTCTTTAGGTTAAGTTGACAACTGCAAACTTAATTTGGAAAAGAATAAAAAGCAATTACTATTTATTTTATTCTTTTCAAATTTTTAACATACTCTCCCTTGAACACGACCTTTATTTATTGATTTTTATTAGTAACTAAATCTAAGCATTTGTATTTTTGTTATATAATTTATCAGTGGTTTAATTATGGTATCCAGTATCAAAAAATATTTTCGGTTTGAATCTTTCAATACTTCTTTTCAAAAAGAAACTATTGCCGGTATTACTACTTTTATTACAATGGCATACATAATTTTTGTTAATCCAATAATCTTACAAAATGCGGGTTTACCTTTTCAGGCTACTGTTGTTACAACCTGTCTTGTGGCGGGTTTAATGACAATTGCTATGGGAATTTTTACTAACTATCCAATTGCTCTGGCTGCAGGAATGGGTTTTAATGCTTTTCTTACATTTGGAATTGTAATTGGGATGAAGGTTAGCTGGCAAATTGCCATGGGAATGGTAGTTATTGAAGGTTTGATTATTACTCTGCTTGTATTGACAAATTTTCGTGAAGCAGTAATGGATGCAATCCCTCTGAATCTGAAAAAAGCTATTGGTGCAGGAATAGGGATATTTATTGTATTTATTGGATTAAAGAATGCCGGAATAATTGTTAAAAATGATGAAACTCTTGTTGCTTTAGGAAATTTTAAAGAAGAAGGAGTTATCCTTTCTGTAATTGGAATTATTATAACAGCAATGTTACTTTCAAAAAAAATTAATGCATCTTTATTGATTGGAATTTTTTTAACAACCATTCTTGGATTCTTTTTTCATAGTAGTGATGGAACTCCAATTACAAAAACTCCTCAATCATTTATAACTGATCTTAGCGGGAATGACTTTTCGACAATTGGACAGGCAGATATTTTAGGAGCATTACAATGGAGTTTTATCCCTGTGATTTTTGCTTTAATGTTAACCGATTTTTTTGATACGATGGGAACTGTTGTTACAATTGCAAGCAAAGGAAATTATTTTACAAAAGAAGGAAAAATTCCACGCTTAAAAGGTATTCTTTTAATTGATTCTTTGGCAGCATTTGCAGGTGGCTTCTTTTGCGCAAGTTCTAATACTGCATATATTGAAAGTGCCTCAGGAGTTGCTTCTGGTGGAAGAACCGGATATACTTCTGTTATAATCGGAATCCTTTTTATTCTTGCAATATTTTTTGCACCGCTGGTTGGAATTGTTCCTGTGCAGGCAGTAGCTCCGGCATTGGTTATTGTTGGTTTTAGTATGATGAGCATTGTAATGGAAATTGATTTTTCAAATATAGAAGAAGGTTTTGCCGCATTTCTGATTTTAATTACAATTCCTTTAACTTATAGTATTTCAAACGGGATTGGCATTGGGTTTATAGTTTATACTGCTTTGAAAATCCTTAACTTAAAGTTTAAAGAAGTTCATCCATTAATGTATGTTTCAGCATTAATGTTTATAATAGATTTCATCATTAAATCAGTATAAATTATGAAAACAAAATCAGGATATGTTGCAATAATTGGTAAACCAAATGTTGGTAAATCAACTTTATTAAATGCCTTATTAAAACAAAAATTATCAATAACAACCAACAAACCTCAAACTACAAGAAAAAGTATTTTAGGAATTTTATCGGAAGAAGATTACCAAATCATATTTCTTGATACACCGGGAATTCTAAAACCCGGTTATATGCTTCAGGAAAAGATGATGAATTTTGTTTTTCAATCAGTTAGAGATGCAGATGTGATTTTATTTTTAATAGATGCAGAATCTGATGCAAAAAATTTAACTATTCTTGATGATGATGCTGTAAAAAAAATATTGAACTTTACTAAAGTTCGAAAAATACTTGTAATCAATAAAATGGATCTATCAGGTAAAGCAAAGATAGAACAAATTAAAAAAAGATATACTGATTTAAACTTGTTCGATAAAGTAATTGAAATTTCAGCAACACTTGAAAAAAATCTGGACTTTCTTCAGGAAACAATCATTAATTACTTGCCTGAACATCCAAAATATTTTCCAGATGACATAATTGCGCAGGAGAATGAAAGATTCTTTGTTTCTGAAATAATCCGTGAGAAAATTTTGGAACTTTATAAAGATGAGATTCCATACAGTTGTGAAACAGTTATCGAAGAATTTAAAGAGAGAAATGAAAATAAAGATTTTATATCTGCTACAATCTTTGTAGAAAGGGAAACACAGAAACAAATTATTATTGGTAAGAATGGGAAAGCAATTAAAAAACTCGGAGAGATTTCTCGTAAGGCAATAGAAGATTTTCTTCAAAAAGAAATTTTTCTTGAACTGAGAGTAAAAGTAAAAGAGAACTGGAGAACTAACGAAAAATTTCTGAAATATTTTGGTTACTCTACAACAGAAAATTAATTAATGAATATTCATACCAAAAAGCGTAGCATTAAATTTTTTGCAGAAGGAATGTTGTTACTGGCAACTCTTATCTGGGGAGGCACATTTGTTATAGTAAAATCAGCGTTGAACGAAGTCTCTGCTTTCTTATTTGTTGCTATAAGATTTTTTATTGCTACTGTCTTACTTATTCCACTGATATTTAAACACTTCAAATTATTTAATCAAAAATCTATAAAAGAAGGAGCGGTATTAGGTATATTACTTTTTGGCGGATTTATTTTTCAAACATTAGGCTTAACAATTACAAGTGCGACAAAATCAGCTTTTATTACGGCTTTGTTTGTCGTATTTACTCCAGTGTTTCAAACAATAATTGAAAAAAGAGTGCCTTCAAAGCCAATAATACTTTCAATCTTTTTGGTATTTATTGGAATTGCTTTTTTATCGAGCAAAGGAAATTCTTTCCTCGATATCTTTACAGAAATTGGTTCAAATTTTAACCTTGGAGATTTTCTTACTTTGCTCTGTGCAGTCAGTTATGGAATTTATATGGTCTATCTTGATATTGTAAGCAAGAGTACGGACTATAAGATAATTACATTCATACAAATTTCTACAACTTCGATTTTATCAATTTTATTCACTTTTATTTTCGCATTACTAAAATTTGAAACAGTGGTTTTCAATTTTAAACCTATTGTAATTTATGCTTTACTTTATACTTCTGTTTTTGCAACAGTTGTAAATCTTTTACTTCAGACGAAATATCAAAAAGAAGTTACACCTGCAAAAGCCGGAATAATTTTTTCCTTTGAACCAATCTTTGCAGCTCTGTTTGCTTTCATTATATTGAGTGAGAAGATTTCCATATTTGGAATTTTTGGGTCAGTATTCATTTTCTGTGGTCTATTGATTTCAGAACTGTGGAAAGAAGAATAAGTTATGTCAAGAACTTTTATTAAAGCAGTAATAACAGTTGATGGTGTAGTCCAAGGGGTTGGTTTTCGATATTTCGTTCAGCGGCATGCTTTAGCACTTGGAGTTAAAGGTTATGTGAAAAATCTTCCTTCGGGAAAAGTATTAACAATAGCTGAAGGTGAAAAATATGCTGTTGATGGATTAATTAATCTTTTAAAAGTTGGACCCAAATATTCGACTATTTCAAGTTGTAATGTTGAAATAGAAGAATATAAAAATGAGTTTAAAAATTTTGAGATAAGATTTTGAAAAATAAAATTAGAATTGGAAATGGTTTTGATGTCCACCAGTTTATAGCTGGAAGAAAGTTATTTCTCGGTGGAATAGAAATACCATCAGAGAAAGGATTACTTGGGCATTCTGATGCGGATGTTCTTTTGCATGCTTTATGTGATGCTTTGCTTGGTGCATTAGCTCTTGGAGATATTGGAGTTCATTTTCCCAACACTGATGATAAATACAAAAACATTGATAGTAAAATATTACTTAAAAAGGTTTATGAACTTATCAGGAAAGAAGGATATATTCTCGGCAATGCTGATGTTATGCTTTTAATTGAAAAACCAAAAATATCTCCTTATATCAACCAAATGAAAAAAATAATTTCTGGAATACTTGAAGCAGAAGAAAATCAGATTTCAATAAAAGCGACAACTTCAGAGAAGCTTGGTTTTGTCGGCAGAGAAGAAGGTGTTGTTTCATTCGCAACAGTATTATTAATGAAGGATGAGAATTAATGTTCGAAAGTATTTTTAATTCTTTAGAGACATTTAATCCATTATTAATTTATCTCGTTTTGCTTGTTATTCCATTTGTTGAAAATATTTTCCCTCCTGCTCCTGCTGATTTAATTGTCGTTCTTGGTGCCTCATTAATTGTTAAAGGCACTATTGATTTAATACCAACTTTAATTCTAACATCAATCGGAAGTGAAATTGGATTTTTATTTCTCTTCTATCTCGGAACTCAAACAGATAGAAAATTAGTACACGCAGGCAAAATAAAATTTGTTTCGCTGGATGCTCTTGAAAAAGCAGAAAAATGGTTTGCTCGTTTTGGTTTCTTTATAATTTTATTTAATAGATTTCTTCCTGCAGTTCGCTCAATAGTTTCATTTTTTGCTGGCTTAAGCGAATTAAATTTCAAAAGAACGCTAATATTATCTTCAGTTAGTGCTGTTTTATGGAATGTTGTGTTAATAACTCTCGGAATTCTTTTTGGAAATAATATTGAGGCAATTGATAAAGGATTAAAAACTTATAGCACAATTATAATATTGATTCTGGCTGTTATAGCTGTGATTTATTTAATTAATTATTTGAAAAAGAAAAAGAAAGCAAAAACTTGAATTTTTTTTTGTTTAGAAAAAATATTTCATTAACTCCTCAGGAAAAATTGCAAAGAAAAAAAGACCGGCTGCTGGTTTCTTTAAGTGGATTGTTACTGGGAATTTCTTTTCCGCCATTTCCTTTTTTCCCTTTGATTTTTATAGCTCTCATTCCTTACTTTTTTATAATAGAACAAAAAGAAAAATTGATTGAAATAAATCGCTTAACTTATTTGATGGGATTTGTCTTTTCAATTATTTCAATTTATTGGGTTGGTGCTTTTACAGAGATGAAAGATCCATTTTTAATGATAGCGGGAATTGCTCTTCTGTTCTTTAATCCATCTTTGTTTATGATTCCATCAACTCTCTATTATTTTGCAAAAAAAAATATTAGTAAAAAGTATTCATTTTATTTTTTTCCGTTCTTCTGGGTAACTTATGAATACCTTTATATGATTACCGATTTGAAGTTTCCTTGGTTGGTTTTAGGGAATTCTCTTTCTTATTTCAATTTATTTATTCAGTTGGCAGATATTGTTGGTGTTCTGGGAATTACCCTTATTATTGTTTTTATAAATGTACTTGTTTTCCAATTATTGCAACAGTATAAAGAAACAAAAAAAATAGGCTATGTAAAATTTTCGTTTTTAATTCTTTTGTTCATAATTCCTTTAGTGTATGGAATATCAAAAACCTCTTCTGATAAAAATCAAAATCAAAAAGTAAAAGTTGGTTTAATTCAGCCTAATCTTGATCCTTATGAAAAATGGAGCGGCGGCAACCTTCAACAAATAAGCAATATTTACCTCGAATTATCTGTAAAAGCTGTGAAACAAAATGCAAAAATTGTTATTTGGCCTGAAACAGCTCTGCCTGTTTATTTGTTAATTGGTACTTATACTGATGTCCTTGATTCAATAAAAAGTTTTGTAAAAAGGAATAATATTTATTTAATGACCGGTATGCCTGATTTCAGAATTTACAATAAAAAAGATGACGCTCCTTCAGATGCTAAATACAGTAAAATTGGAGATTATTATTTTACTACTTATAATGGCATATACCTCTTTTCTCCAAATTCTGATGAAGTTCAAAAATATGGTAAGATGCAATTAGTTCCTTTCGGTGAAAGGACTCCTTTTGTTGATGCAATTCCTTTTCTGGGAGATTTATTTAAATGGGGAGTGGGTTTAAGCGGCTGGAATGTTGGTCAGGATACAACAGTTTTTACATTTCAGGAATCTTCGTTTGAAGACAAAATTGATAGCATAAAGTTTACAGGACTTGTATGTTATGAATCTATCTTTCCGGATTTCGTGGCAAGTTTTACACAAAAAGGGTCACAATTTATTTCTGTAGTAACAAATGATTCCTGGTATGGAAATACAAGCGGACCATATCAGCATAAAGAGATTTCCGTTTTACGTGCGATTGAAAACAGGAGATACGTTGTTCGCGCTGCCAATGGAGGCATTAGCTGCATAATTGATGACAAAGGAAATACAATTTCAAAAACTAATATGTATGAAAGAAATGTCTTAGTCGGTGAAGTGTCTCTATCAAACGAACTTTCTTTTTTTTCAAAAAATCCAAAGTTGATTCAAACTTTATCAAATATTATTTCTTTTTTTGTTTTAAGTGTCGCAATACTTTTATGGTTGAAAAAGAAATTGAAAATGAATTAAAATTTTTTCAGAGAGAAAAATAAAATGAAAAAATATATCGATCTTCGAAGTGATACTGTAACTAAACCTTCAACTGGAATGAGAAAGGCAATGTATGAAGCAGAGGTTGGTGATGATGTATTTAAAGAAGATCCTACTGTTAATGCATTAGAAAATTATGCTGCAGAACTACTCGGTAAAGAATCTGCTTTATTTGTACCAAGCGGTGTAATGGGAAATCAAATTTCTCTAAGAGTACTGACAAATCCCGGTGATGAAGTGATTTGTGAAAAAGATGCACACATCTTTAATTATGAATCTGGTTCGCCTGCTGCATTAAGTGGAATACAATTATATCCGATTGAAGGCAGGTATGGAGTTATTACATCTCAACAGGTTGAGGAAGCTATTCGTCCAACTTCTGCGTACTATATGCCTCGGACAAAAGTAATTGAAGTTGAGAATACACATAATCGTTCTGGAGGAACAATTCATCCGATTGAAAATATTATTGAGTTAAAGAATCTTGCAAAAAAATACAATTTATATTTTCATCTTGATGGTGCACGAATTTGGAATGCTTCAGTGGTTACCGGTATTTCTCCAGAAGAATATGCTTCACATTTTGATACTGTTTCATGTTGTTTATCAAAGGGCTTGGGTGCACCAATCGGTTCTATAATTGCAGGTTCAAAAGAATTTGTTAAAGAAGCATACAGAATTCGTAAATCCTGGGGCGGAGGAATGCGGCAAGCAGGGATAATTGCCGCTGCTGGTCTTTATGCACTTAAAAATAATATTTCACGACTTGCAGAAGATCATCAAAGAGCAAAAAATTTAGCTGAGGCAGTTGCTCAATTAAAAAATGTTTCAATTGATATGAACGCTGTACATACAAACATTCTGATTATTAAAGTATTAAATATGAATGTTGAAGAAGCACAGATTAGATGTAAAGGAAAAGGTTTGCTTCTTTCAATCGGTACAAAAACTGCTTTAAGAGCAGTAACTCATCTTGATATTAATGATGATGACATAGAAAATGCAAAAACTATTTTACAAAGTATTTTTGGTTGATGTATATTTCTAATAATCAAAATTAATTTTATAATTTTTGTTGGAGTAACAATAAAAGAGAGCAAAATGGACATTAAAGATTTTAGACATAAAATTACTGTTACTGTAAAATTTCACGAAGTTGATATGCTTGGTGTTTGCAATAACGCTGTTTATATCAATTACTTTGAAGACGCACGACTTGATTACATAAAAAAAATCGGTATGATACCAAAGGATGGAATTTTTACAGATGGCGAAATATATTTTATAGTTCACAATGAAGTTAATTACCGTTCACATGCTCATTTTGATGATGAGTTAATTGTCTATACAAGAGTTCCATTGATCAAGACATCCTCCTATCATTTCGAACATCTTATAATAAATAAAAAAACCAAAAAATTAGTTGCTGAAGGAAAAGGTGTAATTGCTCATATAAATCCTGAGACAAGAAAGTCTTCTCCGCTTCCAGTTAAGTTAATAAATGCTATAAAGAAATATGAAAAAGATGTAAAAGTTTTACAAAACAAAAAATAAAATTCAAAACACTATTATGGGGTAATTATGAGACAAATTGTATTTGATATTGAGACTGCCGGTTGTAATATGGAAAATCTTTCTGAAAGTCAGCAGGAATATCTTCAAAGGGAAGCATTGAAAGAAAAAGATGAAATAGTTCGGGAAGAAAAATTAAAAGATGCAGAAAGATTTTTAAGTCTTTATCCATTAACAGCAAAAGTAATTGCTATAGGTATGTTTGATGTCCAGAATGAACATTCTTATGTTTATTATGAAAACGAATTAGAGACAGAATGGAATAAAGATGAGATCGTTTTCAAAGGTTTTCCTGAACATGTAATGCTCGAAAAATTTTGGAATATAATTGAAAAAACAGACCAGGTTATTACTTTTAATGGAAGAAGCTTTGATATTCCTTTTCTTATGCTTCGTTCAGCTATTCATAAAATAAAACCATCAAAAAATTTACTGGGTTACAGATACGATACAAAAACACATATTGACTTGTTAGAGCAATTTTCGTTTTATGGAGTTACAAAAAAATTCAACCTTGATTTTTACTGCCATGCATTTGGAGTTGAAACACCTAAATCAAAAGAAGTGTCAGGCTATAACGTAAAAACGTTGTATGATGAAGGAAAAATAAAAGATATTGCCGAATATTGCGGCAGAGATATAAAAGCAACGTACCTATTATTTAAAATTTGGAATGACTACCTTAATATGGGGTAAATATGTTCAATAATTTCTTAAATAACCGATCAATTTTATCGTTGTTAATTTCCAATTTAATTGCTATAGTCTTTGCGGTAATTGAAGGCTGGGAGATTGGAACAGTGATGTGGATTTACTGGTTTCAGAGTGTAACAATTGGAATAATAAATTTTATTGAGATAAGAAACCTAAAGGCTTTTTCTACAGAAAATTTTAAATCCAATGGAAGATCTGTCGAACCAACTGAAAAGACAAAACTTTCGGTTGCAAACTTTTTTGCTTTGCATTATGGGTTCTTTCATTTCATATATGCAATGTTTCTTTTAACTTTACCTGCATTTCTGACGAAGAACGAAGCTTCTGGTTTTGTCTCAGGAATATTTGGCGAAGGGAAAATAATTTTCTGGATAACTGTAATTATGTTTATTCTTAATCAATCATATTATTATTTGCAGAATAAAAATAATATTAAACAAGATGTAAACATAGGAACATTACTTTTTTTCCCTTACGCAAGGATAGTGCCGATGCATCTTTGTATAATTCTATTTGGTTTTCTTTCAGGAAGTAAAAGAATTATTGGATTTGAATTATCTACAAGGCTATTTTTAGTTTTTTTCCTGCTGCTAAAAACATTGGCTGATATTTCAATGCAGTGGGTTGAAATGAAAAAAATTAGAAATTATTAATGAATAATGCTTATCACAAAGAATATTCTTTTCAAAAAAATTGTTGCATTTAATAAAATGCTTTTTTAGTTTGCACATAGTTTATGGAGAATATTAAAGAATTTATATGAAAATAAAGTTTACTAACTCTGTGGAGGGGTTATGAAGAAGATATTGTTACTTTTAATTTGTTTTTCTGGTTTTAGTCTGGCTACAACTGGTAGAGCCAATTTTTCATTTACCGGGAATCCTTCTTCTGATTTTGCATCAGATGAAAATATGGGTTCAAGAAATGGGGTCACAATGTATTTTACATGGAATGATACTTATATTTATATTTGCTGGTCTGGTGGTAATACATCTAATGATCCTTCCGATAAATATTATTTTGCA
>CAZQSR010000025.1:0-23858 GCA_964596145.1 uncultured Ignavibacteriaceae bacterium | reverse complement strand
ATATTTTCTCATCCATGGAAATCCTGACTGAATACCAAGCACAACATTTAAATATATAGGTTTGAAACTGCCAATTTGGAACGAAAAAACAAGCATAATAATATGGGAGAAATCCCTCCTCTTTTTTTCTTTAATTTCTGGTTAAATGGAATTTTTATTGTTTCGTTATTTTTATATACAGTTACAGGTTAACAAAATCACAATAAAGGGGGCTGAAAGGGAATTATGCGAAAAAGTATATGGCTGAGAGGACTAGTTTTTGGAATTGTTGTATTGCTGGTTGGAACGAGTATAGTACCAAATATCAATAGTAAGCTTGAAGAAATAAATAATGAATCAAAAAATGCAAAATATCTTGAATTAGAGGATGGTAAATCTGATTATGATTGGGAAATGCTCCATAAAGATAGTTATCATAGTGGGTTTTCACAGGATGCTACTGGCACGAGTGTTGGTAATGTTAAATGGGTTCATATATTTGATTCAAGTGTTTCAACATCGCCCGCAATTGTCGGTAATGATATCTATATAGGTGCTTATGAAATAATGAGTTGTTTAGATAGAAGTACTGGAGAAATTAATTGGGTTTACAATACAGGAAGTTATGATGTTAAAGGATCCCCCGCGGTAGTAGGTGATTATGTCTATTTTGGTTGTACAGATGATAATATTTACAAAGTAGACCGATTTACAGGTGATCTCGAGTGGACGTTTCAAACAGGCGATGACGTAAAATCTGCTCCTGCATACTATGATGGATATATCTACTTCGGGTCTGACGATTTTTATTTATACTCTGTGAGCCTCGGCGGAAATTTAAAATGGCAGTTTCTTACAACGGAAGGTATTGAAACTTCCCCTGCTGTTACAAGCAGTCATGTTTTTTGCACTTCGGGATCCAGAGTCTATGGAATAACAAGAAATTATGGAGTGGAGGATTGGAGCGTATCTTTGAATGCTCAAATATATGCTGATCCAATGTATCATAACGGAAAAGTTTACGTTGGATCGGTTGGTAACAAATTGTATTGCTTAGATGAGGATGAAGGTGAGATTGATTGGACTTATGACACCAATGCCGATATTCTAACTACTGCTGCTGTATCAGATTACGATGACAGAATATTTTTCGGTGCTGGTTCGAAAATGTATTGTTTAGAAGAAAATGGTAGTTTAGTATGGACATGTACTGTTGCAGGAGCCATCAAGACATCTCCTGCGATTGCTAATAACGAATATATATACTTCGGTGGTGGGGAAATTTTTTACTGTGTATATGTAAATAATGGAACTATCGCTTGGTCATATAATGCACCAGGAACATATACCATCACCAAATCTCCGGCACTGCGTGATGACAATGTGATTGTTGGATATCTGGATTATGCTGGTAGAGGCCTCTATTGTTTTGGTTCCGAAGGAGGAAGTCAACCCCCTGTTGCTGATTTTGATTGGAGTCCTTCCAATCCAAATCCTGGTGATATCGTAATATTTGACGCATCAGAAAGTGAAGATCCAGATGGCTATTTAATTCTCTATGAATGGGATTGGAATAACGATGGGGTATTTGATGAAAATTCGTCTTCGCCTTTTACAAGTTATTCTTGGGATCAGTCAGGTGATTATTCTGTGACTCTTAGAGTTACTGATAATGACGGTATAACAGCGAGTAAAACGAGGACGGTGCATGTGATTGATGAAAATCAACCACCATATGAGCCTAGTGATCCATCCCCTGGTAACCATGATACGGGTATAAATTTAAATGCATATCTTAGCTGGATTGGAGGGGATCCAGACCCAGATGATTTTGTTACTTACGATGTGTACTTTGGGACAACTAACCCACCTTCGAAGGTTGCGGGAAATCAGTCAGAAACTACATATGATCCTTTAGGATTGATGAATCCCAATACCAAGTATTATTGGAAAATTAACGCCTGGGATAACCATGATGCAAAAACTGTGGGTACTGTCTGGGACTTCACAACTATAAATGGAGGAACAAATCCTGTTGCTGATGCAGGAGGACCATATTATGGGGATGTGGATATACCGGTTTCTTTTGATGCATCAAACAGTTATGATATCGATGGAACTATCGTTGGATACCGATGGGACTGGACCAATGATGGAACGTGGGATGAACCAACAAGTGGTTATTCTGATGATCCAACTGCGAGTCATATATATCAAAATGAATTTACAGGTCAAGTAAAACTGGAGGTAAAAGATAATTCTGGAAATGCAGATGATGATACAGCTGCAATTATAATCTATAATACGAATGAAAATTTATTAGCTTATTGGAACTTCGACGATGGAGTTGATGACGGAACAATAACAGACGTCACAGGAAATGGATGGACTGGTTACGTGTATGGAAATCCACAAGAACGACCGGGTGCAAAAAATAATTGTTTGTTTTTTGATGGTGATGATTATATTCAAATTGATAATTTTACACCGATTAAAGAGGATGAATCAATCACATTAAGTTTCTGGATAAAACCACATACAATCAAATATCCACAAAAAATGTGTATTTTTGATAATATGGATTTACGCGTTTTTTTAAATCCTGAATTTACAGATAATAATATTGACTGGATGTGGATGCAGTATCATAAAAGTTATCATTATTCCGATAACCTTCCTGTAAAAGACATTCTTTCTGGACATTCTGTTTATGACGGAGGACCGAATCATGGCAAGGTATGGTTTGAAGGTTCAGGATTAAAAAAAGACTACATGGTTCCAAAATGGCAATTTGTAGTTTGTATGTATGATAAATCAGCACCAACTAATGAAAAAAATAAGCTTTATATCGATGGAATCTTATGTGATTATGGTCTAACTTACGACAATCATTTTCCAATTTATAAAGATTTTAATATAGGTGCGTGTTTGATTCCAGATATATTTGACCCATTGGATAATTTTAAAGGACATCTTGATGAGATACGTGTGTATCAACGAGCGCTCAGTTCAGATGAAATCCAATTTCTCTATAGTTATCCAATGGGTAATGGTAACCCTCCGTGTGCTGTTATCGATGAGTTTAATCCTTATGCTGTTAGAGTTGGGGAAACAGTAAATTTTTTTGCTCGAGGCTATGACACTGATGGAAGTATTGCTCAATATCAATGGGATTTCAATGGTGACATGAATTTTGAGTGGACATCAATCACAACAGGAACAACACAATGTATATACAATAATCCAGGCATGTATCTTGCTGGATTTAGAGTAATTGATAACCAAGGGAAAGCCTCCCCTGTTGAATATGAACGCATATATATATTCAAAAATACAGCTAAAATATGGGTACCAGGAACATATGCCGATGCATTTGCAGGAAATTCTTCTATGGGAATTGGAGCTGCAACTTTTGGAAATAGTGTAAATGAAAATTCTGGAGCTGTAAGTGTATATTCAAATGTAATATCAGCCTTCCATTTGATGTATGGTGAATCCCACGCAGTAATGGTGACGCCTGAATTTACAACAACAACCACACACACTTTTCGCATTGAAACTGACCTAGTTTCTGTTGGTGGTGTAGATTTATTTTGGGGCATCGGCGCTTCAGTGGGTGATACAGGGGGACAAATAGCCCATTTTCAATTTAATGAAAACGAACAGAGATGGGAATTAAAACATGGAATTACTAGTGAAGCTATCGATCCTTGGTGGGAAATTGATAATTTACTATTTAATATTGTATTACAATTGCTATGGTTGATACCCATAGAATGGCCAATTTGGGCTTTGTCTACTTTATTTGGTGCTGCTTGTTCCATTTATTTAATAACAAATCCAAACGAACTGGATAGAGCATTAAAATCTTCTGATTCCACTAATGTATATGGCGATTGGCGTATAACACTCGAACCTGGGAGACACATAATTATGTTTGGACCATATTCATCAGTAAGTTGTGTAGGAGTTGCTACCGGTAAAGCAAGTAGATTTGGACAAGTACGTTTTATTGAAGCAGACAAAACAAACCTACCGCCAAACAATGATTTAATTTTCACAACGTTATGCCCAATAAATCTCAATGTCTCTGATCCAATGGGTCGATATATTAATATCACAAATTCAACAATCCCCGGTGCACGTTATTTAAAAATCGATTTGGATTTCGATGGGCTGATTGATAATTATCTACAAATCCCCAATCCTGTTCAAGGGGAATATAAGGTTCAAGTAATTCCTGATATTAATAGTAGTCAGAACGATACCTTTTCTATTAGTGTCAATGCTGATGGTGGTTATTACAATCTCGTAAATGAAACAAAAATTGAAAATATTCCAATAGAAGGTTATATCTATAGTTACTTAAAACCTTTAATTCCTCAGAATATCATTGGACCAAGTTCTATTAAAATACAAAATGCTGCTATCTTTTCAACCTCAACAACACATCCAGAGAATGATAGTTTGTATTATATGTGGGATTGGGGGGATGGTAATTTTACTGAATGGTTTGGTCCTTATGAATCTGGTGAAACAGTTCAAACATCATATGCTTGGCGTCAACCAGGTTTTTTTGAAATAAAAGTCAGAACTAAAAGTATAAATGGACCAGAGAGCAACTGGTCGGAACCATTTAAAGTGGAGGTCATAGGATATCTTTCATTATTAATTGGAGGTATTAATAACGATACTGTTATCGATGGTTATCATTATTTCGAAACAGGCAAATATTTTGCTTATTTGAATTTCAATCCACCATACTTTAAACTCTATTCATATGGAGAACGAGTTGTTGTCAAAGAATTACTTGGTGTTGTATTCAATACCCTACCTGGATTCGCCATAGGTTTTTTCAAAGGAGCGGTAGTAACAGACTTACCTGTCGTAAACCAGAAATCCGTCTCTAACCGCTTGATTAATCGTTTCAATAAGAATCCTCCAATCAAATGATTTCATTTTTCCTTATTTTTATGCCATTTGTCCATTGAAGGTTTTATTGTTACTTTCCACAACAATTTTCTCTCATAATATACTGTTGTGAATTGTGTGGCAAGAACACCAATGCTCAACAATAAAAGGATATGTGTATATGGGAAAATCCAAGTAGTATAAAATGTGATAATTATAAGACTGATTAAGAACAAAAAATAGGAACATACAGAAATTACACTATTTGCTATCTCTTTAGTGGAATCGGTTAACACCTCTTCTAAACCCGTTCTTTTTGTTTCTTTTGCTATTCGTATTTGATGTTGGACAGCTACTCTTAACATATATATTAAAACAAAAGAAAGCAAGAATCCAGCTATATACCAATGATTATTAGTGTCTAAAAAAACTAGATAAAAGAAATTTAATAAAGACATATGATGATATTGGACATTAAGTTTTAACAAATTTAAGATATTCATCCGGATAGACCTCAAAAAGAAAACCAAGATTCTCTATTAACCTTTACTATTTTTTTCTAAGGATATGTTTTTAAGTGATGATTTGTTACAAAATTATCAGATCCGTGTCACTGCTTCCCCTCGCATCTGAATTATTGAACAGACTTCAGAACTTGTTTTATGTAAAATGGGGTAAATTGGTGATCTAATAAAAATACCCTATAATTAGCACTTATCAAACAGTAACATTTACTATGCTTGTTGTATCTAATACTAACACATTTTGAGAGTAGCCCAATTATACCAGAATTTTACCTATGTAGAAGTATTTGCATAGAACATGGTATTAGTAGCCTTTTGGTTGGAATTCTGTAATTTGCCTTCTTGGAATGACGGGTCGAGCTAAGAAGGGTAAAATGTCCAAGGGGGGCGATCTTGTAAAGGTAAAAACGCAGTTAATCAAACACTTAATTTTATTGACCTTTGCTTTATATAGAATGCAAATCTGAAGGTAGTTATTTATAGGAGAAGCTTGTTACAAGATAACAATGTGGAGGCAAAGGTTATGCGAAATTTATTGGAAAAAGGATTAGTTTTGGGAATATTATTTTTATTTGCAGGAGCAAGTTTTTTACAACAAATTCAACCAACTGTAAAGGCAGACCTGACAGATGGATTAATAGGCTATTGGAGTTTTAACGAAGAGAGTGGAACAATTCTTCATGATAATTCTGGTAATGGATATGATGGGACAATCGATGGTGCAACATGGACCACAGGAATATTAGGTGGAGCATTAAGTTTTGACGGAATAAATGATTATATTCAATTCTCAAGTCCTGTATTAAATATTCCATCCTATTCAGTTTGTGCTTGGGTTAAAGCGTCATCACTACCTGGACCCTCAACAGCTCATATAATAGGTAATGGCGGTGTAACCCAAAATAGCTATGGTTTCTACCTTATGATAGAATATGCGAATAATTGGCAGTTTGGAGCAACAATAGAGGGCGGCAATCAATTGCAGTGGGCTGATTCCCCTGCATCTACTGGAGATTGGTATTTTCTAGTTGGGACATGGGATGGCTCACCAGAGTCCAATCATCTTAAATTATATGTGAATGGTGCTCCAATAGGTACATACGTAATTGTACAGCCCTGGTCCACAGGTTCAGCGAACAATCTGCGAATGGGAGCACCCACGGACCAACTCAATTATCTTTATAATGGAATTCTCGATGAAGTCCGTATCTATAATCGAGTATTAACTGAAGATGAGATTCAGGAATTATTTGTACCATCAACAGTGTATGTCGATGATGACTTTAATTCCTCCACACCTGGGTGGGGATACGACCATTTCTCAAGTATTCAGGATGGTATTGATGCTGTTGATGTTGGTGGAACGGTTTTTGTTTCTAGTGGGACTTATATCGAGAGTTTATGGATAACAAAGAGTAATATCTCCCTACAAGGTGAAAGCAAACAAACTACAATAATAAATGCAGATGGCACATACGAATCAATGGGGGCAGTTTACACAGAAATAACCCATTCGGTTTTTATCTCGGGGTTTACCTTACGTGGTATTAATGCTCCATGTGTTTACTTCAGGGATTCAATTGATGGTTTAATCTTCGATTGTATTTTAAAAGATAGTACTTATGGTGGGGTTATCTATACTGAAAACAATGGTATAAACAACACAATAAGAGATTGCGAAATTTATAACAACAATGTAGGCATTGGTCTTTCAGGGGGAGATAATAACTACTACTTGAATCGCAATAACATTCTGAGTTGTTACATTCACGACAATGTCATAGGTATCTCTATTCATGGTAGACTAGATTATTCAGGAATTATCAATCATACAAGTATCATCGGGTGTAATATCTTCAATAATACAGAAAAGAGTATTTTCATTAATCAGTTATTAGGGGAAATTATTGGAGCCACAATTTACCATAATAATATTTTCAATAATGCAGGTAATGCATACGATAATGGAACTAATGAATGGTATAATATTACATTACATGAAGGTAACTACTGGGATGATTACACAGGAGAAGATAATAACCATGATGGTATAGGTGACACACCATACAACATTTCAGGTGGTAATAATAAGGACTTGTACCCATTGATGAATCAATATGGTTCAGAGAATAACCTGCCTGTAGCAAATGCAGGTGGACCATATTATGCTAATGTGGGCAACTCAATCACTTTTAATGGTTCAGGAAGCAGCGATACCGATGGCACGATTGTTGGATACCGATGGGATTGGACCAATGACGGGACTTACGACACTGATTGGCTTACTTCTGCGACAACGACACATAGTTACCCATCCGCTGGATCATATACGGTTAACCTTCAAGTGAAAGATAACGCTGGTGGAACAGATACCGATACTGCAACTGCTTATATAACAACTGAAGGTGGTGCAGCCCCGACTGCTGAGGCGAATGGACCATATTCAGGATATGTCAATCATCCCGTCTTTTTTAGTAGTGCAGGAAGTGTCGGTGGCTCTGAAGGAACGATTACCCAATGGTATTGGACTTTCGGTGATGGTGTAGTAAGCAGTCAACAGAACCCGAGCCATACTTATACTTCTGCTGGGACGTTTACTGTGATTCTAAAAGTAACGAATAACTTCGGACAGACCAATATAGATACGACTTCTGCCACAATTAATGAACTATCACCAGACCAAATTCTACCTGTTGCTAATGCTGGTGGACCATACTCGGGAGTTGTCGATTCACCGATAACCTTCAATGGTTCAGGAAGCACCGATGCAGATGGTACTATCGTGAGCTATGTCTGGAACTTTGGTGACAGCACAACTGGAACTGGTGTATCTCCTACACACATCTATACGATTCCAGGGAATTATACTGTTATATTAACAGTCACAGACAACGAGAGTCTGACCCATTCCGATTCAACTACAGCCGATATCAACGTATCTGGACCACCGACAATCGTCATTTCTGTTGATATCTCCAACATCGAACCGATTGAAGAAGAAAATGAGAAGACTATTCCAGTTACTGTATTTTGTTATCATCAAACAGTCAGCAACATACGTTTGGAGATATTGGAGGATTCTAATCTTAATGTCACCTTTTTGTCACCTAACATAACTCTGAACCCAGGGGAAAGCAGGGAACTGCTCATTAATGTGAAAGCACCAAAATTAGAGATAAAAGGAAATGATAAAGTCGGTGATGAAACAATCATCCTACGGGCAGTCGGTGATGATAATGTCACCAGCAACACTGAGCAGATCAATATCAAAGTAGTTGAGAAAGGAGCAACACCTGGGTTCGAACTCGTCTTTGTTCTGTGTGCGATTGGTGTAGCATTATTCCTATGGAGAAAGAAACGAAGAGTATAGGTTTTTGAGAGCGGAATTGTTACAAAATCTCAAATGGGGAGTGAAAGTGATTGAAACAAGATTTTAAAAAATGGATGTGGACAGATAGATTTCTTAGTAATTTGAAATTATTATCTTGTATAATAATAATTCTTATTCCAATTATCTATGCCAGTATTAGATATGTTATTTTTCAAAATAATTATTATAATACATTAGGAAATTCAGTTCAAATTTTAATAATAGGTATTGGTACTTTCGTGATGATATTATTTATCGTTGTTAGAAAAATAGATGTACCAAATATAAGTAATCTAAATTATGATACAGCGACACTATATTTTTCAACAACCGTAAGTTCTATATTAGCTATCTATACAATATTTGGAATTGCATTTTCAATTTTATGGGGGAGTCTTTACACACTTGGGATAGGTGAAAATCGTACAGAATATTGTGAAAGTTTAAAAGGACAAGGATTTATCTTATTATTGTTTATATTTTGTTCCAGTTTTATCGTATTCTATACTTTTTTAGTACCATTATTGGAACAAATAAAAAAGAAACAAAAGAATAATGATGGAAATTGAATGAAAAAACAACTCGTAATCATTGGAATCCTTGCCCTGCTTGTTAGTATTGAATTGAGTGGATGTAATGAAATAGAGGAACAAAATGTTGCTACTCCTTCAATAGTAACATTTTCTGTAGCACCCTATTCTATTGAAGAAGGACAGACAGCGGAATTATCTTGGAATGTAAAAAATGCCACACTGGTTGTTATCGATAATGGAATTGGTAATGTAAGTCTTATGGGAAACCGAATCATCACTCCCTTAAACACAACAACATATACGTTAACTGCGATAAATAAGAATAAAGAAACATATGCATCGTGTCAGATAATTGTCACAGAGATTAATTATGAATTGAAATTAGTTGGGACTTGGAATTGTACATTAGGGGAATTAGCAATATGGTATCAAACGTTAATATTTTATCCTGATAAAACTGCCCGATTTGGTGAAATAGACTCCTCAATGTCTGGAGGTTGGGGTCATTATGCGGATTATGATAGTTGGAGTGTTGATAATGGAACTTTAATAACAATCCAAGAACCTTACCATTCTTATTTAAATTGGACAATTCGTTTTGATGGTAATACATTGGTTATACAGAATGAAACTATGTTTCCCGGTTGGGAAAGTAGATATGAAAAAATATCTTAGAATCTATGTCACTGCTTTCCCTCTCACCTAAATTACTGAACAGACCTAAGACCTTATTTTATGTAAAATGGGGTAAATTTCTAGACTAGTGAAAATATCCAATAATTAGCACTTATCAAACAGTAACATTTACTATGCTTGTTGTATCTAATACTAACACATTTTGAAAGTAGTCCAATTATACCAGAATTTTGCCTATATGAAAGTATTTGCATAGAACATAGTATTAGTTGCGTTTTAGTTGGAATTCCGCTTTCTGCCTTTTTTGGTACCAAGAGGGTTAGATGTTCTTTACCGCATATAGAGTTGAGTTAATGATATGTTTTTAAGGGAAGAATTGTTACAAAACAACAAGATGGGACAAAGGAAGAAACAAGACCTATTAGTTCAGAAGTGGCACATATCATTAAGTGGTATTCTGCAAATAGGAAAATGAAAAAACAACTCTAACAAGGGAACTTTGAAGTGGAGTCTAGAATTTCAATGCTAACTTATAAGACAGATTCAATGATTCTTTATTTATGAGATGGCAAAAAGCATTAGCATGTGCATTAAAAGATATGATTCTTTCAATAATGGGTGGGTTGCTTGGTGCAGTGATTGCTCTCTATTTGTATAATGGGAATTTCCTATTTGAAGTTGTTATCCTTATTGTTATTTTTACAATCATGTTGTTCTTCCTTTATTACCAAGCAAAGAAAGATACATTCATGTAAATATAACCTATTTCTGAAGATATGTTTTTAAGGAATTGTGAGTTGTCAATTATGAGGAAGAATATATGGGTTTGATTCGATTTATACAAGACCATAATCGAAATGTTGAATTAAAGAAGATGAGACAAATACAGCAGAAAGAACCATTGGATAATGTAAATGATAATGTGAAATGTCAAGTATGTGGCATACCGAGAGGAAATCAACATTTTTATGTAGTAAATGATAAAGACAGGAAGTTAATAGTGTGTGGTAAATGTGTAGAACCATTTAGAAAAGAAATCGCAATGAAAAACAAAGTGATTGGACAAACCTCATGCGATGAGCCATTAAACATCTTAAAAACCAGATATGCAAAGGGAGAGATTACCAAAGAGCAATTTGAACAGATGAAAATGGATTTGGAGAAATAATTATGAAAAAACAACTCATAATCATAGGACTCGTTGCCTTGCTTGTTTGTGTAGGGTTAAGTGGATGTTCGAGCAATTCTAATAACACATCTCAAGAAGATACAAACAATATTCCTCCAATTAATCCAATTGATATTGAGAAAAATAAGTTCGTTGGAACGTGGACAAGAACCTCATATGATTTTGGTTCTCAAGGTATAGATTTAACAGTAACTTTTTTCTCCGATGGAACAATGTCAGCGAGTAATTGGATAGATTTTAATTATGGACAAAATTGGCAGTTGAAAGATGGAATGCTTACAATAAATATTGCAGGAAGTGTCATTCAAACTTGGAATTATGTTTTCTCAAATAACAATAATGTTTTGACACTTACATCAGTGGATAGGACAAAATCAATTGTATATACAAAACAATAAGAAATGAAATTGTAGATTGAAGGAAAGGTAAGTTTGGCATTTAGGGAATAATTATAAAATGTGTTGATTATTATCAATAAGAATGCCGCAACTACAACAACTTGATTTAGAAAAATATATCATTACGAAAAAGAGCAAACATTCATGTGAAGAATTTTATTCATTTCTTTCAAATTTCATATTTAATGGTAAGAAAACGCAAGTAATAGAAGAGGTCATTGAAAATAAACCAATAAAGAAATACATAAATGAGTTTTGGACATCAAAGCAACGACAATCAACAGCAATTCATGAGATTTCTTACCGAGCATGTTTCAAAGCTCAACTTCCAGCATTCTTTATTGACAGACTTTCTGAAAAAGGAGAGATTATCTACGATCCTTTCAGTGGCAGAGGAACAACAATAATAGAAGCTGTCTTAAAAGGTCACATTGGTATTGCGAATGATATCAATCCATTAAGCAGTATTTTGGCTAAACCCAGATTATTTCCACCAAATTTATCTGATATGGAAAGAAGAATGAATGAAATTCAATTCGATACAACAAAAAAAGCAGATATTGACCTATCAATGTTTTATCATCCTGATACAGAATCAGATATAGTATCTCTTAGACAATATCTGCAACAGAAAAAGGATAGTGGAACTGAAGATAGAATTGATGATTGGATACGAATGGTTGCTACAAATCGTTTGACAGGACATTCAAAAGGATTCTTTTCTGTTTATACATTACCACCTAACCAGGCAGTGAGTCCACAGAGGCAAATAAAAATTAATATACAGAGGAATCAAAAACCAGAATATCGGAATGTTAAAAAAATAATCCTTAGAAAATCAGCTCAACTTTTAAAGGACTTGGATCATCTTGAAAGAAAAAATCTTGAAAAATATGCAGATAAATCTGTCTTTCTAACAGAAGATGCAAGACAAACAAAGCAGATACCATCTGATTCAATTCAACTTACTGTAACCTCCCCTCCATTTTTGGATATCGTTCAGTATTCACAGGATAACTGGTTGCGATGTTGGTTTAATTCACTTCATGATGAAGAAATAAGTAAAAAAATCACAATGTCAAAAACTATAGAGCAATGGTCATCAGTAATGAAAGATGTCTTTAAGGAACTATATCGCATCACAAAACCAGAAGGATGGGTAGCTTTTGAGGTAGGCGAAGTCAGAAAAGGAAAAGTAAAATTAGATGAAATCATTGTTCCTCTGGGCTTGTCAGCTGGTTTTAATTGCTTTGGTATTTTAATTAATAGTCAGAAATTCACTAAAACATCAAATATCTGGGGAGTCAATAATATGGAAGGGGGAACAAACACAAATCGAATCGCAATTTTCCAAAAGACTAAGGAGAGAAAGTAATGGATGACTACTCTAGGCAGTTGGAAGATGTTATTAAACAAATGTTAAAACCTATAAGAGGAATTCCCTTAAAACTGGTAATTGAATCATTGTGTAACCATACTATTTTACCTTTTGATAAAACAGATGTTAAAGATAAACAGCTTCTTGATAACCTGGTAAAGATTGTTGAAATTGCAGGAAAAAACATAAATAAAGTTGGTATCAAACGAAAACGACCAAACGAAGTTGGCAATGATATAGAACCTTTTATTAAAGAAGCATTAAACAGTAATGGTTATCCTTCTAGAACACCATCAACAATCAGCGGACATCAAAAGGCTATGGGCTACCCTGATATTGAATTTACAGATGAATTTAATAGAATAAATTATTTGGAATGTAAAACATATAATTTAGAGAACATTCATACAACCCAGAGATCATTTTATCTATCACCATCAGAAGATTTTAAAATAACTAAAGACGCTCATCATTTCATAGTATCTTATGAAATTTTTGAAGAAACACGCACTCAAAATCTGAATATTTACAAATGTAAAAGTTGGAAAATAATATCTGCAGAAAAATTATTAGTTGATGTAAAATATGAATTTAACTCAGATAATGCAAGGTTATATCATAGAGATTTAATTTTAGCAGAAGGTAGACTGGATTCTCCATTCTTCTAATGAATACTAGGAATAGCTTATTTACAATTGAGTTAGAATAATCACTCTGTTGTGTAATACTGTATATCTCTATGGAATAAACCATTTTAGTAAAATGATGTACCATTGTAACATAGAATAGATGATTTTTTAGGAGCGATTCTTGAACTATAGATATGATTAGTACAGATTCAGGAAGGATTATTTATAAGATATATTATATATTATTTAATATAGTGGTTCTAAATATCTAGATATTATCGATTATCTATAGATATTATTTTAGATATGGATGGGGTTTAAGATATTATATTATATATTATTATATTATATATAGTGTATTTTTTATTGTGTTCTTCGAGAAGAGAAAAAAATTTCTTCTGTAAGAATTTTACTACTATCGAGAGCAACAGGAGAAAGAAAACTTTATTTTCATAAGAATTTTACTACCTAGTGGTTTGAAATGGTTACT
Source organism: uncultured Ignavibacteriaceae bacterium (assembly GCA_964596145.1). Classification (GTDB taxonomy): domain Bacteria; phylum Bacteroidota; class Ignavibacteria; order Ignavibacteriales; family Ignavibacteriaceae; genus CAZHVS01. The sequence goes on along the minus strand of CAZQSR010000025.1, from coordinate 9,821 downwards.
GTTCTAAAATGTAAAAAATGTGGCCACCTATGGCGGTATTATGGTAAAAACAAGTATCGTGCTTCATGTCCAAACTGCCATACTTCGGTCCTTTTAAAGCCAAGAAAGCGAACAATTGTAATGTGTAAATTCTGCAGTCATATCTGGCCTTATCGTGGTAAGAAGGATAAATTTATTTCCTGTCCAAAATGCCATAGAAACCTGTTATTGCCAGAAGCTAAATATTATAAATAAAGAAAACTTTTTTTGGCGAAATTCTTTCTTCATATGAATTTCCTATTGCAACTTTGTTATGCATCTTGCCAGTAGGCTCTCTATAGGATAATGAAGGCATCCTTGAGGATGGGATATAAATCTTTGGTTGGTATTCTTCAGAGCAGACTTTGGCGAAGGCTTCTCGCTCTCGTTCATAAACCAAACAAATGTATGGAACTCCAGGCTCAACAGAACTTTGCTCTGAGCGATCTGGAAAAATAATCTTGCCATTTGGCATCTTCGCTACAAGTTTTCTACTGCCATCAGGCTGTATCTTCCAGCCAAAAACCACACACATTATATCTTTAAACAAATTATCTTGTTTCCCTGCCACTAATGCCTTAAATTCATCGGCTGCAGGTCCAACTACCCCCTTTCTTTGTATAGCTTCATCTATACTCAATACTTTTGATGTAGTGATATGTTCAAAACGAGCTATCAAATTATTTGTTAACAAAACCCAGGTAAAAACCATGCTAATATGTGACATTTGTTACGTTTTGAATAAAATTCCCTCCGAGAGAATTTAAACAATTTAAAAACATGCGTATATTACCCTTACCCTCTTTTTCTAGATCACTTCAAGATCGGCTTGTTTTTGCCATTTTCTCCTTAACTTAGCCCTACGATAATGCTTCTGCTTACACTTATTAGAACAGAATTTTCTCAGCCGTTTCCCTTTCCGTTTATAGGTAAACTCTTGTCTACATTCTTGACAGACTTCTGTAATGAACTTTTTATCTTTAATTACTCCTTTTTCCCTTGGACGATAGGGGCCTCGTTTGGTTCCTTCTTGAACCCCTCGCCCTTCATATGGTTTATAATCCCTTAAACTGTCAATAGTACGTTGAACACTTGCAGCGGATTCTTCAAGAGATATCCTCTGCTTTTTCTTTTGAGGAATAGTTTTTTTATTTGCCATTAGTAACAATAAACAACAGAGCATGTTTTAAGATTTATGATATCCATCTTCGCAGGCAATTTTGTCCCTGTTTAATATTTTTATTGTTTCAAAACATTTAAAAGAAAATATATGATAACAAATCGTGCCTGTTAACAGCAGGGGAGGACGAAGAGTTATGCAAGAGGGAATTGTAAGGAAAGGATTGGTTGTTGGAATAATATGTTTATTTTTAGGGATGAATTTTGGATCATCTATCAGTAAAATAATATCAGAATCAGATGATAAAAATAATATTTCGAACGCCTTAAAAAATAACCAAATTAGTATCATTACACAACAAGAAAAAACTCAAAATGTATATCCAGATAAAGTAATAGAAATGGATAATAGATCAAATAAAACCAACCTCAATGAATCATTAAAAATAATTTTTATAAAAGATGAATCAAGGAACTCCCTAGTAGTAACGTTAGCAAACTCAGATCTCGATTGGTCTAATGTAGGATTTTGGAATGGTTCTGATTGGATACGGGTTCCAAATCATTTGAATGGGATCATCAAAGCAGGTGATATAATATGTAATAATTATGGTAATGTTATACTTAAATGGATACCAACAGATATAATACTTGGAAATTGGACATTCCCAAACCAAACAATCATACCTACGATCAATCAAGAAAATATTGATAATAATCGAATTGAACCAGAATGGTCATATACTGATGGAGGAAATACAATATCTACATCAGTGTCGTCTGATGGAGTTTATATAGCATGTAAAACATCTTATAATATTCATTTTTTTAATAAAGATAGTAATGTTCCGCTCTGGAGTGTAAATACTGGTAATAATATGGGTTGGGTTTCAGTTTCAGCTGATGGTTCATATGTAGCCGCTAGTGTATGGAATCAACTTAGATTTTATAATGGAGTGGGAACTTTACTATGGAGTTATTCTATTGATGGATTCATAAATTGCCTTTCAATGTCTTCTGATGGAGAATATATTGTCATAGGAGGATATGACTCTCATATGGTTTATTTATTCCATAAAGATAGTAGCACACCTGTATGGACATATTTAACTACGGGCGAAGTATGGGGGGTTGACATCTCGTCTAATGGTAATTTTATTGTATCTGGGGGTTACTATGACCATAATCTTTACTTGTTTCAAAAAGATAGTAGCACTCCTCAATGGTACTACACATCAGATGCATATTTTTACGAAGCAGTAACCGTTTCTCCGGATGGAAATTATATTTGTGCAGGTGATACAAATGGTGTTATTTATTTATTCGAAAAGTACAGCAATATCCCGGAATGGACCTATGAAACGAGTTGTGATTTTATTGATGGCATAGACATGTCTTATAATGGCAATTATATCGCAGTTGCATCAAATGCGAATATATACTTTTTTCAAAAAGACAGCAGTACCCCCCAATGGATTTGTTCAGGTGCAACGATGGATGAATTACGTATATCGTATACCGGGTGGTTTTTTACAGGAGGTGGTAACAATAAGATTTATTACTTTAGCAAGGATTCGAATGTCCCTCTCTGGAGTTATCAAATAGGTTATAGTTATTCTGCGTCTATATGTTTAAGTGGAGAATATATTGCTGGTTGTGGAAGTACTTACCTATATTTTTTTCACTATGAATTACCTAATAGTAATCCAGTTGCGGATTTTACTTGGATACCACTCTATCCAAACCCTAATGACCCTATCGAATTTGATGCATCAACAAGTATTGATCCAGATGGAACCATAATCGAATATAGATGGGATTTTAATATGGATGGAACAACCGATGCTACTGGTCAAACAGCGACTTATTCTTGGAATGATTATGGAATATATAGTGTTGCTTTACTTGTGATAGATGATTCAGGTTTTATAGATTATATTATAAAAAAAGTGGTAATTGGTTATGAGGTAGACGATTTCCGTTATATTTGGATATTTCCATCTGTTGAAAAATTGTACATGCACCAGAGTTATAATATTGATTTAATTGTAATTAATTCAAGAGATACTGCTAGAGATTTTATATTCGGATTAAATAGAGATAATGGTGTATCTTACTCACCATATGAAGAAACATTTTTTCCTCCGTGGGATTTGAATGAAGGATATAATTGTTATTTAAATGGACAAGAATATGTTTTTGGACAGAATAATACTGTTAGTTTTAGTCCTGATGAACAAAAAAAATTTACATTTATAATATCGAATTATTGGAATTGGATTAAGCCATTTAGCTGGATGGATGTTGTGGGTAATTTTATCGGAATTGCTATTGGTCCATGGGCTACTGACATTAGTTTTCTCCAGGATATTTGTTATGCTCTCGATTCTGTTCCACATATTAATTATCAATATTTTGGAACAGGGAATACTACTTCAAATGGAGAGTTTAATGTCTGGGTTCCACATGAAAAAATAAAAGCGTTATTCGATTCTCTAGGAGTTTCATTATGGTCAGCAATGTTCACAACTTTAGGTTGGGGTATGCTACTTTTTGTAGAGCTTTCGATCGTTGTTGCTGTTTTGGTTTTAATCTGTATGGCTGTAGAAGCATATGCAATGGCTTCGTCAGATTTTTTGTATCAACAAGCGTATGATCCTGATCAGAATTATACTGAGATTGTGCAACCAAATCAACCATACATTCCAATTATTGAAAATATCTCATTGGAACAAAGCACTTATCTTTCGCTTGGGGCAAATTTACCCGTTATGACAGATGCTGCGACGCGATCGTACGCAAAATATCTTGGGGCATTGGAGAAAAATTCATTAGAATGGGCAGCTCTTCAACTTTCAGTAACTAAATACTATTTGCAGAAACAAATAAATATTTCTCATGAGATGTATTCTTTATTTGATGATTTTTTTTCTGAAGTTGAAATACCTCCGTTAACTCCGGAAAATATCTCTTCCATACGTGAAAATATTAGTCAACAAGGTCTTCTAGATATTGAAACAGATATTTTACAACATTATGGGTTTAATGAAAGCGAAATGAATACAATCGTAGAAGGTTTAATATTAGCAAATGATAGTTTCTATTATGAAGCTGTTGATAATTTATCGTATTGGTTGAAAAATTTTTCAGACGTATTAAATATAACGTTACAAACATATCCCCAAACACCTAATGGAGAATTCGAGACAATATTAGATGTACAACCAAATATTATATATTTAAATGATCCTCCCCAAACAATTATCTGTTATATTGAATTTAAAAATATCACTAATCTCACTGGGTATCATATAAATTCATCTCTATTGAACAATCAAATACAACCTACTTTTGTAAGCGAGACGCCAAGTGATTATGATAATGATAGTGTTGATGATTTTCTTATAGAATTTGATGGCTATGAGGTTTGTATGTTGTTCAACGAAATTGGAGAAAAAATGCTATCAATGTCAGGTAATGTTTCGTTTAATATAACTTCTATAATTTGTGGTGTACCAATGAATATAACAAAAACAATTTTCTATTCAGGCTCAGAATTAATTACTACTAAAATGGATATAATACCTCCAGAAATCATTGATTACACCCCCAATATTGGTTTTACTGGCGATCATTTTACTTTTAATATAACAGCTATAGATAATACAGAAGTTACGACAGTATGGGTTGAATATTGGTATGGAATGGGATCTCACATTAATGTTGAAATGAATTATATCTCGGGTAATTATTGGGAAAAAACTATCACAATCGAAAATATGCTTGATACATTGTATTACATAATCACTGCCAACGACCCTTTCAATAATATAAATACCACTGGAGTTAAAAGTGTAGCAATATACGATAATGATGAGCCTGAAATGTATAATATTATTGTGAATCCAGATGAACAATTACCTGATAGATATGTAAATATCTCTGCTATTGTCATTGATAATATCAAAGTAAATGATGTCTGTCTTTCTATTCGTTATCCTGATTCAACGATTGAAAATAGTTCAATATTTGATAATAAAACTGGTAATACATATTATTGTAAAAAAATCTATTCACAACTTGGTGAATATCTGTTTCGTATATGGGCAAATGATACTAGTAGTAATGCTGTTTTATCTTCCGAATATTCATTCAAAATTAGATTAAATAATCCACCATATTTACCGAGTAAACCGAATCCAGAAAATGGAGCGATAGATGTCGATCTTGATATTATAATAAGTTGGATTGGCGGTGATCCTGACAACGATACTATTACTTATGATGTATACTTTGGATCTACAAGTTCACCACTGATAGTTGCGAGCAATCTAACTCTAAATTTCTTCGATGTTGGGGCTTTACAAAGTAATAAAACATATTATTGGAAGATTGTAGCTTGGGATAAATTCGGTTTCTCTACACCCGGAGAAATATGGACATTTACTACAGGATTATATCTAAATCTATTGTTATTAATCGGACTTATTAATAATAAGATTGAAACTGGAAATTATATTGGCTTTAAGGCACGATTTCTATTTATCTTTGATATAGACAATACCCTCCCTGCATTTTTAAAATCCGGTGAACAATTCATGATTTCAAAGCAAAATCAACTAGGATATTTTGGTGAACAGTTTATCATTGGTATATTCGAAGGGGCATCAATCTCAGCATTATCCTTACCGATGAATCATCCCTTCCGGAATAGACTCAAGCAGTTAATTGTAACTCAATCCTAAGTGTGCAGGATTATAAAAGTGAATCTTCTATCTTCTTTTTATTTCCTCTTTTTTGATCTTTGAAATATTTTGCCGTTACGTTATGATAAACGCTTGGGACTAAGCTGATTTGGAAGGTAGATTGGATTTTAAGGGAACCATTATGTCTCGTATTTTACAATATAATCGGTAGAATGAGAAATTGTATTTTCGTAACGTGAAGACTAATATGTATAGTATAGTTTTTTATAGGAAATATGATAAAGCGAAATATTAATATAGCCCTAGGGCAATACATAGGGTGTGAGAAATATTCTCATAAGAGGCGGAAAAATGCCAGATATAAGAATCTATCTTCCAGACGATATGTATATTCGATTCAAAAAAGAAGAGGGTAACAAATCGCAGTTAATACAGAAATTATTAACTGATTATTGGAAGATAAAAGAGAAACAAAATAAAAAGAAATAAAAATAGGTGATGAAAAAAAAAAAAACAAGAAATTAGGTGAGAAAATGAAAGTAGGAACATCCGAACCGCTAAGTAAGGAATCTCTACCTTCACTCTCCCATAAAGAGAGTGCTTTTAAGGATTTAAACCTTACTGAAAAGAAGGAATTATCTAACCAAAAAAACAACAATATTTATTTCAAATGGTGGGGGGGTTGCTGATGAACCAAATATTACAGATACAGGAACCCATTGGAAAAATACAGTCTCCAATCGACTTATTTAATAGAGCAAAAGAGGTAAATATCGACCATTCCAAAGAGAATTTCATCGTAGTTACTTTAAACACAAAACACCAGGTTATAGGTGAACACATTATTAGCATTGGAATCCTTGATGCTAGTTTAATCCATCCGAGGGAGGTATTCAGAAAGGCTATACTTGATAATGCTCACTCTCTGATACTTGCCCATAATCATCCTTCTGGGTGTGTTGAACCTTCAGTGGCCGATAAAGAAGTTACAACACTCTTGAAACAAGCAGGGGAACTACTCGGAATATCTATTCTTGACCACATCATTTTCAACAGAACGGATTTCCTCAGTATGAAACAACATGGGGATTTCTAAAAGGAGAGGATTAAATGACTTCCCCACATTTTTTTCTTTTTCCTTTATTTGAACCATTACCCGAGACTATTCGAATAAACGGAAGTGACTATGATACACTTAAAATCCTACAGTGTTTAGAACAAATAACAGGTCAGAAAATTATTACAAAATATAATAATCGGTTAATACGAAAATGGCTCAATGTGACTCTTGAATTTGGAGTTATTCCTCCTAAAAAGATAGGAGAACCACTAATAATTATCGGTAAAAATGAATCATATAAAATCTGGCAATAATTTTTCTTTTTTTTTTATTTTGATAAATACAGTCTTATGTCATGGAATAATTTTACCTGTTGTTAAAAAGTATATTTTTCAATTTTGATATTTAAACAATTAATATTTAAGTATCTTGAATAATTGAAAATAAGTAATTCTATGGTGATTAAAAAAAATGAAATATATTTGTATAAAATGCAATAAAAAAGAAGATATCAAAACAACAGACCAGGTTCTTTGTTCTGTCTGTAAAAGATGGAATAATGATACTAGTCAAGTCTTGGAGAATAAATCAGAAAAAACCTATAATCTTGGTGGAACCTATACAACTATTCATTATTGCGATATAGTGTTCCATAGCAGTTTAGGTCATACCCAGAAGCATATATGTCACGAATGTTTAGAGAAGGATAAACCCAAGGAAATTCCAGAGACTTGGAAGATAAGAAGTCCAATTAAAAGATCGTCTAAACCTATGAAAGAAGGCCGAGTAATTAAGTTCAAAAAAAGGAGGAAAAAATAATGTCAAAGAAGAATGAAGAATGCCCGCTCAAGTACTGTCCCAATTGTCATGTAAGGCTCCATCGAGGAAATTGTCGTGAAGAACGTGACTATGTAGTTATTACAAGATCCTGCCCAAAGAAATGCGGGTACTCAGTTCATGTAGTTGAAGTGGAGTTAGAGGCGTATAATGAGAATGTTGAAAAACTCAATACAATTAAAGAATTGCTAGAGAGCTAGCGAAGCAATAGTCCAAATAATTTCTGATATAAAGGATATATCATTTTATGTCTAAATATTGTTCCTTTATATCTAATTTTGAAAAAATTCAATTTTGGCTATATTTCCTTGTCAAAAATAAGAAAATATCGTACCAACAGGAGATAATCCATATTGTACGTAATTGATGTTGATATGTATATTTCTACATTTTAACAGAATATGTTTTTATATGGTGATTTTGACAAAATCTCCCTTGTTAGTATTGCGGTGCAGTACTAGGAACTATAAATGAAAAAAGAAATGGAAAACTCGATAGTGATTCCAAAAAAATTAGTAAGAAGAATATTGAAAAATGAGACCGACGGCATTCCTGTCTCAAATGAAGGAATAGACCAAGTCAGGGATTATCTTGAAGAAAAAATTCGAACCATAGCTCGTGATGCTTTAGATTTATTTTCTAAGTACAATGAGCGAAGGAAAATGATTGGTTTGAAACCGATGAAGCGACTTCCAGTTTCTATCTTTGGGGAGGTTCTTGGTTATGAAAACGAGTAGGAACCTTATTGAAAAACTTATTGCACAGAGTATTTATGGCCCATATTTAATAGTTCTATTGGCAAGGGAGCAAATTAGTCTACTTTCTTGTCAGGAGAATGTAGCATGAAGAAAAATAATACTGGCTACGTTCCAAAGAGGCAGTTGAATGGGTTGAGGTACTATGAATAACCAGAAGTTGTTTGTTAAGTATCTCACCACAGAAGTGAAAACTAAGGGCAAAATCAGTAAACACACCATAAATGGTTATGTACGGGCAATCAATCACTTGGAGAAGTTTCTTGATGGAGCAGAACCAACAAAGCAGAATATCAAGGAATTTATCTATTACGTCAAAGAGAAGTATCAAACGAATAGCCAGACACCCATATTTGGAGGGTTACGCCATTATCTAAGATTCATTGGTTGGGATAACTCAACAGTGAAAGAACTGGTTAAAATAACACCAACCATTGAAACAAAGACCCCAGAAGATATACTTTCAGTGGAAGAGCTACAATCCTTGTTCAATGCGACAAAGACAGACATCCTTACTAATACCATAATAAAATGCCTGTATAATTCTGGGTTACGCAGAAGTGAATTAGTGGCACTGGATGTTAATGATGTAAAACCAGAGCTGGGCATAGTTGTTGTAAGGAACGGCAAAGGCAGGGATGGGCAACCAGAAGAAATTACGCCTAGATACGCATTCTTTGAGGCAGTGGCAAAATATCTGGAAGTCAGACCACACCCAAAGAAAGGGCACGAGAAGGCATTGTTCATTCAACCGATAACCAAGAGACGGTTAAGTAACGATTCGATAAGAAGAAAACTTCTCACAGCACAGCTAATCAGTGGAATAAGACCAGGGAAACCAATCACACCGCATATGTTTCGAGCAAGTGTTATCACACATATGCACAATGCAGGGGCTGGGGATACACATATAATGGAACTGTCTAGGCACAAATCCTTTACTGCATTGAAGAGGTATGTTAGACCGAGCAGAGAGCAAAAGCGTGCCACAGTTGAAAGATTCGTGCCAGAAATCACGGAAACGACCATAGAAACACCAAAGATCGTGAAGAAAGAAACACCATCCGAGATGTATGCAAAGCCCTTAGAACCCACAATAACAACACCACAGCAACCACAGGATATGACGCTTTACCTGTTGAAAAGGATAGACGAACTGGAAAATAAGCTAAAACAACAGGAAAACACCCATATGTACGGGTAGATGCATCATAACTATTGGACTTGCGTCATAACTACTAGTAAACTGATAGTTATGCTTGGTTGGTGCGGCACAACATTTAAATATGACGCAAGTTCTATACACTAGTATTAAGTATCAACTTA
>CAZQSR010000024.1:0-24124 GCA_964596145.1 uncultured Ignavibacteriaceae bacterium | reverse complement strand
TACATCGTTTAAGTCCTGTTGTAGAAGAATATCTTTATTCGGCAATGGAAGATTTCAAACTTGATATAATGATTGATAGTGGACCTAATGCAAGAACCGTTCAAATAAAGCTTCCGAGATATACATTAATTGGAGCAACTACAAGAGCAGGAATGTTAACTTCTCCTTTAAGAGATAGATTTGGAATAAAATCAAGGTTGGATTATTATGATGCTAACCTAATTGATAATATTATAATTAGATCAGCAAAGATTTTGAATATAGAAATCGACTCATTAGCATCACTTGAAATAGCTAAACGTTCACGCGGAACACCAAGAATAGCCAACCGCTTGCTTAGAAGGACAAGAGATTTTGCAGATTATGAAGATAAAAAACTTATAGATTTAGATATTGCAAAAAAAGCTTTGAAAGCTCTTGAAGTTGATGAGTTCGGTCTTGACGAAATGGACAAAGAAATAATTCTTACTATAATAGAAAAATTTTCAGGTGGACCTGTCGGGTTAAATTCTTTAGCCGTTGCAGTGAATGAAGATGCAGGTACAATTGAAGAAGTTTATGAACCGTTTTTAATTCAACAAGGATTTATTAACAGAACTCCACGAGGTAGAGAAGCTACTGAACTGGCTTATAAACGTTTCGGAAAAAATAAACAATTAAAAGACTCACAATTATCAATTGATTATTAAACAGGAAAATTTATGGTTATAGTCGATAATATTAAAATCGGAAATAATAATCCTTTTGTACTTATAGCCGGACCTTGCGTAATTGAAAGCGAAGAAATTACTTTTACAACTGCGCATGAGATTAAACAAATTACTTCAAAATTAGAAATTCCATTTATTTTCAAATCAAGCTACAAAAAAGCAAATCGAACAAGTGGAAAATCTTTTATGGGTTTAGGAGATGAGCGTTCTCTACAAATTTTATCAGACGTTAAGAAGAAATATTCTGTCCCTGTTCTTACAGATGTTCACACAGAAAAAGAAATTCAAATGGCTTCATCAGTTGCAGATGTTTTACAAATTCCAGCTTTTCTATGCAGGCAAACGGAACTTTTAATTACTGCTGGTAAAACAGGGAAGGTTGTTAATATAAAGAAAGGACAATTTCTTGCACCCGAAGATATGAAGTTTGCTGCTGAAAAAATTCTTTCAACAAATAATAACAAAATTTTATTGACAGAACGAGGAACAACCTTTGGTTATCATAATTTAGTTGTCGACATGAGATCTTTGGTTATTATGAAAGAACTCGGATTTCCTGTTGTAATGGATGCAACACATTCAGTTCAAATTCCGGGAAAAGGAAATTATTCCGGAGGTGATTCAAAGTTTATTCGTCCACTAGCAAGAGCTGCCGCAGCAGTTGGAATTGATGCATTGTTTCTGGAAGTGCATCCAAATCCAAAAGAAGCTTTAAGTGATGCTGAAAGCCAGCTTCCATTAAACGAACTTGAAAAATTATTAACAGAAATCAAATCAATTGATAAATTAACTAAAAGTGAGAGCAGAATTGGATAAGGAAAATATTATTCAAAAAGGAAAAGAAGTAATTAGAATAGAAGCCGAAGCAGTAAGAGGACTATCAGATTTGATAGACGAACAATTCTATCTTGCTGTTGAAAAAATATTTGCAAGTAAAGGACGAGTTGTACTAACTGGAATGGGAAAATCCGGACTGATAGCAAGAAAAATTGTAGCAACTTTGAATTCAACAGGAACAGCAGCAATTTATCTTCATCCCACTGATGCTTTACACGGTGATCTTGGTATGGTTAGAAGTGAAGATGTTGTAATAATTTTATCAAAGAGTGGTTCTACGGAGGAGTTGTTAAGTTTAATTCCGATGTTTAAACGTCTAAATGTATTAATTATAGGAATGCTTGGTAATAAAAAATCGCTTCTTGCAAAACAAGTAGATATTTTACTACATGTAAATGTAAAAGAAGAAGCCTGTCCTTTTGATCTTGCACCAACTGCATCAACAACAGCTGCTCTTGCTCTTGGAGATGCAATTGCTGTTTGTCTTCTCGAAAAAAGAGGTTTTACAGAGCAGGATTTTGCAATGCTGCATCCAGGAGGAAGTTTAGGTAAACGTCTTTCACTCAAAATTTTTGAAATTATGAAAAAAGGTGATTTAATTCCGAAAGTTTCAGAAGAGACTCCTTTGAAAGATGCAATTCTTGAAATGACTTCAAAACGATTGGGAATGACATGCGTTGTTGATGCTAATTCAGTGCTGCAAGGAATTATTACTGATGGTGATTTAAGACGTTTACTTGAAAAAACTCTTGATATTAAAAACCTTATCGCTAAAGATGTTATGACTAAAAATCCAAAAGTGATTTCTTCCGATTTACTTGCTTCATTCGCCTTACAGCAAATGGAAAAATTTAAAATTACCTCGCTTGTTGTTGTAGATAAAAATAATGTACCTGAAGGAGTTGTCCATTTGCATGACCTTGTTAATCTTGGATTACAGATAAGATGAAAAAATATTTTTTGTTTTTTTCAAAGAATATCTCTCACTCATTTATTCTTCTTTTGATATCAACTTTATCTCTTACGATTATCTCTGGTTGTGCAAGAGAAAGAGTAAAACCAGTATTAAAAGATGTAAATACAAGTGAGCTTCCTGCACAGGAAAGCTGGAAATCTAAAATTGTTTTTACTGATTCTGGAAAAACTACCGCAATAGTTTGGGTGGGACATTTACGAATGTTTGTTCAAGCCATGGAAACGCTAATTGATGAAAATCTTAAAGTAGATTTCTATAATCAGTTTGAAGTTAAAACAACTACATTAACTGCAAATAGAGGAAGAGTCGATGATAGAACAAAGGATTTATATGCAATTGAAAATGTTATTGCTGTTAATGACAGCGGTGTTACTCTTACTACAGAAGAATTAATGTGGAGAAATAAAGATAGGAAAATAGTTTCAGATAAGTTTGTAACCATTACTTCTCCTAAAGAAAAAATTCAGGGTTATGGATTTGAATCTGATGAACATTTAAGAAATTATACTATCTATAAAATTACTTATATCACTCAATCCGATTCAATTTGATGAAAAAGATTTTATTTTATTTACTTTTTGTTTTTTCTTTTAACCTTTTTGCTCAAACTGGAAGCAAAATGATTACAGTTATTGGCGATCAATTGACTGGATATGTTGAAAATGGAGAAATGATTCGTAAGGTTGTTGGTAATGTTGTACTTACACAAGGAAATGTTGTTATTACTTGCGATAGTGCCACTCAATATCTTGCACGTAATGACGCTAAACTTGAAGGACACGTTGTTATTACTCAGGATACGCTTACCATTACCACAGATGAAGGCTTCTACTATGGAAATGAACGAAGAGCGTTCTCTGATAAGAAGGTTAAACTTGATGATAAGAAAGTTATACTTACTGCACAAATAGGTGAGTACTTTTTTAATGAAGATAAAGCTTATTTCAGGAAGGATGTAAAACTATTTGATACTGCTTCTACTTTAACATCGTATAAACTATATTATTTTAGAAAAGAAGATAAAGCAATTGCTGTTGGTTATGTTAAAATCATCGATAAACTGAATCAAATATTTGCTGATAGCCTTGTTCATTTTAGAGATAAGAAAGAAACTTACGCCTTTGATAATGTTTTATTGAAAAGTCTGGAGAATAATTCATTCATCTTTGGTGATTACCTTGAAGATTATAGAAATAATGAATATAGTTTCATTACAAAATACCCTTTACTAATTCAGATTGATACTGCTTTTGCTGAAATAGACTCTGTTTTAAATTCAGATACGATAAAAGTAACAAAAAGAGACTCAATAATTTCTATTGATACGCTGATAATAAAATCTGAAGTGATGGAAGCATTTAATGATTCAACAAATAAATTTATTGCGAGCGATAAAGTTGAAATTGTTCGTGGTGATTTTGCTTCTGTTAATGATCATACAACTTTTTACCGCAGTGAAAATAAATTAGTGACAAGTAAAGATAGTTCTGAGTCCATTCCTCCTGTAATGTGGTATCAATTTTCACAAATGTCCGGTGATTCTATCACAGTCTTGCTTAAAGAGAAAAGTATAGATAAAATGTTTGTAAATGAGAACTCATTAATTACTTCACATAGCGAAAACTTTCCAGATAGATATGATCAAATTTCCGGAAGGAATATTATACTTCATTTTTCTGACAATGTTTTGAAAATGACTGAAGTTTATGAAAATGTTTTAAGCATTTATTATACATATGACCTTGATGAGCCGAATGGATTGGTTAAAGCCAGTTCAAGAGACGCAAAAATAATTTTTTTAGATGATAAAGTTACTGAAGTAAGGCTTTATGGTGATCCTTTAAGCGAATATCATCCTGAAAATTTAATAAAAGTAAAAATAAAAGAGTTCTTACTTCCCAGATTTCGCTTGTTTAATAATCATCCTGACAGATTTAAACTTCTTTCAAGGGTAAATTGTAAAATTGAAGAGTAATTTTTTAAAAATATAAGACGTATTAAATGGCAACAACATTAAGCAGTAAAGATTTAGTAAAGATTTATAAAAAAAGAGCCGTAGTTAATAAGGTTTCTGTTAAAGTTAGTAAAGGAGAAATTGTAGGTTTGCTTGGACCTAACGGTGCAGGAAAAACAACTACCTTTTATATGATGGTTGGAATGATACATCCTTTTTCTGGAAGCGTTTTTTTTGATGAAACGGATATTACTAAAGTTCCAATGTATAAAAGAGCAAAAATGGGAATCGGTTATCTTCCGCAAGAGGCAAGTGTTTTCCGTAGATTGTCCGTTGAGGAAAATATTATGGCTGTTCTGGAAATGACTTCACTTAATAAGAAGGAAAGAAAGGACAAACTGGAAAAATTGCTTGAAGATTTAAATATTTCTCATATAAGAAAATCAAAAGGTTTTCAACTTAGCGGCGGAGAAAGGCGAAGAACAGAAATTGCTCGGGCTTTAGCTACTGATCCTAGCTTTATTTTATTGGATGAACCATTTGCTGGCGTTGATCCTATTGCTGTTGAAGATATTATGAACATTGTCGCAAATTTAAAGAACAGGAATATTGGTGTTTTGATTACTGATCACAATGTTCACGAAACTTTGAGCATTGTTGACAACGCTTATATTTTAATTAACGGTAGTATTTTCAAAAGTGGCAAAGCTCACGAAATTTCTGAGGACGAAGAGGTCCGTAAATTGTATCTTGGTGAAAAATTTAAGCTCGATAGGTATTAATTTTATGAAATTTTTTAAACTGAAGCTCCATAACCAGATTTTTATTGCTCTTGTTCTTGGAACTATCTTCGGTTCTGTTTTTCATGTTAATAAGAATGAATTGAAATTAACATTTTCTGAAAAAAATATTACTCGTTCTGTTGAAATTAAACGCTGGTCTGAATTTATTTTCCTTTATACTGATTCGAAAACATTCTATACAAATGATCAGTGGAAGATTATTCAAAAATTTAAGTCTCTTTCTGATGATGACAAGCGTCTTCTTACTTTAATTATTGATGGTAAAGAATATTATAACATCAAATCGATTGAAAAGATTAAAACTATTTCTTCATTCTTTAAACCTGTGGGAGATATTTTCATTCGTTTATTAAATATGATTGCCATTCCTCTTGTTCTTGCATCTCTTATTGTTGGTGTTGCAAGTCTTGGCAACATAAAAAGGCTCGCTCGCATTGGAACGAAGACCATTTCTCTTTATTTGATTACTACTTCAATTGCAATAAGCATTGGTCTTGTTCTTGCCAACATAATTCAACCTGGTAAACAGATGTCTCAGCAAACAAAGACCGAACTTCTGAATGCTTATGAAGGCGATGTGGCTCAAAAGATATCCTCTGAGCTTGATTTAGACCTCGTTCAGCAATTAATTAACATTGTTCCAAAGAATCCCTTTAAAGCTATGGCTGATTCCGAGATGTTACAAATTGTTTTCTTTGCTGTTTTGTTCGGTGTTGCTTTGACTTTTATTAATAAAGACAAATCTACAACTATTATTGCCTTCTTTGACAGCATAAGCGACACAATGATAAAATTAGTTGACATAGTTATGTTAATTGCTCCGCTTGCTGTTTTTGCTTTAATATCTTTTGTTGTGGGAGAGTTCGGTTTTGAAATTGTTCAGACGCTTTTATGGTATGCGCTGACTGTTTTATTGGGATTTTTACTTCATATGGTTTTTATTTATGGCGGTATGATAAAAATTTTTACTCCTGTTAAGTTAAAATCCTTCTTTTCTGCTTTAAGACCGGCTCAAGCTGTTGCATTTAGCACAAGTTCTTCTGCTGCCACGCTTCCTGTTACTATGGAATGCTGCAATGAGAACTTAGGTATATCAAAATCTATTACAAGTTTCACTCTTCCGCTTGGTGCTACAATAAATATGGACGGAACTGCCTTATATCAGGGCGTTGCTGCCGTGTTTATTGCTCAGGTTTATGGTATTGAGTTATCTTTAGCTCAACAATTAACAATTGTACTTACTGCTACTCTTGCATCGATAGGAACTGCACCGGTTCCCGGTGTTGGTGTTATTATGCTGCTTATTGTTTTAAAATCTGTTGGCATTCCTGAAGAAGGTATTGCTCTTATTCTTGGAATTGACCGTATTTTAGATATGTGTAGAACCATTCCAAACATTACCGGCGATGCTGCTGTTTCTACCGTTGTCGCTTATTCCGAAAAGGAAATCAATCTGAATTAAATTTAACTAATAGAAAATTAATTTTGTCAAATACTAAAAAAATATTGCACGATGTTATTCAAAGTTTAATCGATTCAGATAATCTTGAACACATTCGTAATTCTATTAACCATATTATTAATAATTTTGATGAATATTTTTCTAATGATTCGTCATTTGACATTAATTTAGAAAAAAACTATTTTACTGAAGAGCTTTTGCAAATAGTTAATACATATTCGCTTGAGCGGACAAGGTATTACTTAAAACGTTTCCATAAAAGTTTGGTTTCTGTCAGAACTTCAAAAATAAATGACATAAACTTGAATAAATGGAAGCAATATAAAAATATTATAACGGATAGTTTGTGGATTATGGATCGTAGAGATAATACTGGCGGACATAATGCTTCTTATTGGGGTAATTTTATCCCGCAGATACCCAATCAACTTTTACAGAGGTATACTAAGAAAAAAGATTGGGTCTTAGATCCTTTTGCCGGAAGCGGTACTACTTTAATTGAATCAATTAGACTTAATAGAAACGCATTAGGAATTGAATTATCTCCATTAGTTACCGAGATTGCTAAAAAAAATATTTTTTCTTCCTTACCCGATAAAAATTATCCCACTATTATTATTGAACAGGGCGATAGTACAACAATTGACTTCAATTCTATTCTATCGAAGCATAATATTGATTCATTTCAGTTTGCTTTGCTTCATCCGCCTTATTGGGATATTATAAAATTTAGCGATGAAGAAAATGATTTATCCAATTCTAAAAATTTAGAAGACTTTCTAAACTTTTTTGGAAGTGTTATTGATAATATTACACCAGTATTGGATTCAAACAGATATTTAGCAGTTGTAATTGGAGACAAATACACCAATGGCGAATGGATTCCACTTGGTTTTTACGTTATGCAAAAAGTTTTGGAACGCAATTATAAATTAAAATCCACCATTGTAAAAAATTTTGAAGAAACTCGCGCAAAAAGAAGCCAGAAAGAACTCTGGAGATATCGTGCTTTAGCAGGTGGTTTCTATGTTTTTAAGCACGAATACATATTTATTTTTCAAAAAGGCAAATAATGAACTATTTTTATGCAGAAAAAGAATTAAAGAAGCGTTTTATTTATCCTTATAGCTGGGGTAGAAAACAAAATAACAAAGATGATTCAAAAACTAACTACATCTATTCTATTTTTAACCTGGATAGACTTATTGAACGCACAGAAAAAAAATTTAAGAATGACCCTAACAAAGAATATTACATTAACTATGCAATTAATCGCTGGTATAACTTTTTATCGGCTAAAGCTACTCAGGAGATGTTCTGTTCTAACCCAATTGTTAAGCCTTCTGAAAATCCCAAGTCTCGTACAATCGATTTTTATATCAATGATATTCAATTTGACCTTAAGGGAACTAATTTCCCTAAAAATTTTCCTTATTCCTTGCAAAATGCAATTCATAATAAGAAGAAACTAATTAATTGGTTGTATGATAATCAGAGTAGAGAGAATAGATTCCATCAAAAGAACAGATTATTTTTAGTTTTCTATTCTTCTGACGGCGAGCACTGGAAAGCAAAAGCAGAATTAGGCTTAATTCAAAAAAATATTGAAGAATATCTTAAAAATTTTGATAAATCGAAGCTTATTGAGATAAATATAAGTGAGAATGAGACAATTTTAAGTGATATTATCTTCATTATAAAATAAATAAAGCAAAAATAAGTTATACTTAATAAGAAATAAGTATAACTAAGCAAGAAATAAAAAAAACAGGCAAGAAATAAAGCAGAATGACATAAAAATAAGTATAACTAAGCAAGAAATAAAAAAAACAAGACAGAAATAAAGCATGATGGCATAGAAATAATTATAAGTGAATTATAATTAAAAAAAACAGTTAAGAAATAAAATATATTAAGCAAGAAATAAGAATACATTAGTTCTAATAAAAATATATTTATAAATTAATTGAAAGGTATAACCTATGGTATCACAACAATCCTTCGAAGCAAGGTTAGGTTACTTCCAAAATGGATTAGCCGTCCTTGGAAATTATGATTCGGTATATAATCCGAATAATCAACTCATCCAATTATCAAAACTACAGGACTTTGTTCAAAATATTCAAGCAAAAAATCAGGAAATAGTAGAAAAAGAACAAACGCTTGCAGCTTTAAGGCAGGAAAGGAAAGAAATGGTCTTTTCCAGCATTACAACTAATCCTGATTGCCTTGAAAAAAGATTAAAAGCCATCCAATATTATATAGCGGCAGAGATTGGAACAAATACTTCTGTATATAAATCTGTTCATTCAATCATAAAAAAATTTCATCCCGTTTATAAGAAAAAAGAAGGCGAAACAGAAAGAGGAAGAGGCAAATCTCCAAGTGAAAAAAGTCATGTTGCAATGGTTGGTTATGCAAAAGAAATAATAAAGATAATACAAAATTTAGGAGCGCAATATTCGCCGCAGAATGCCGCTATAACAATAGCAAATTTGCAAAATTTTGTAACAAATATTGATAATATAAATACATCTATCTCTTCCCATTTAGCATCTTATTCCGATGCAGTAAAACAAAGAGAAAAATTATATGAAGGTGCCGATGGAATGAGAAAACGTATTACAAATATAAAAAATTATCTTGCCAGTTTACCGGAAGGCAAAGATAGCTCTATATATATTGAATTTAATCGTGCAATTCAGGGAAAAAATAAATAAACAAGCAAGAAAATATTTTAACTATCGGATTTTATTCTTCTTGTAAGGTCTTGTAAAGAAGTTTTGCTTTCAAGTAATTCAGGAATATATTCCACTGAAGTAACAAAAGTCCATAAATAAGCAACAATAGAGTAAATATTTCCTGTAGAGAAGTCATCAAGGTCAATAGCAACGAATAATACAATTAAAAAGATGAATAATAAGACTAAACGAAGAATACCAAAGTTAAAAGAGCCCCAAAATGCAATCTTACTTTGCAGTTTTGCATTAGAAGAGAACAAAGATTTAACATTATGAGTATTTTTTGAAGCAAAAGTATCATAAATATTTTCATAATTATCGTGTAATTCTTTTTGAAGGACTAAAACTTTTTTACTATAGACATTTGTAAGAATAATAAGAGGAACTGAAATAAAAAAACAGACTAAAGAGATTCTATAATCAAAAAAAGATAATGCAATCACCGCTCCTGAAATAGAAATTATCTGTTCAACAATTTCAGGAGCTCTGTATTGCATAAAAGTAATGTATTCTTGAGAAAGATTAGCCCTGGCAGTAGATTGACCAACATCTAATTTATTTAAAATGCTCATCTCAGAAATATATGTAACAATATTTACATACATACGCTGAAAAACGCGAGGTTCATACATTCTTCTTAAAGTACCCGAGGAACTATTTATAATATATACGCCTATCCACAGAAATAATGGCAAATAATTTTGCAATTGTAAGGTAAAATTTCTTCCAGAAGCCTTTTCAATTAAAGCATCAATCAAGTTTCCAAATAAAGTGGGTTCAATAATCCATGCAATATTCTCAATAAGTATAAGAAAGGCAATAAAAAATAATCCTTTGCGGTAAGTTTTAATTAAAGAAAGAATATTCATTTACAAATGGAATAAAAATTTAAAATACAATAAAAAAATAATAAGCAATGAAGGAAAAAAAATCCTGCATTGCTTAAAAAAAAAATAAACAGCAATAAAAAAGAAATAATTAACTACATTTCTTTTTCAGCCTCAATAAGTTTTCCAGTAACAAACAAAGCTTTATCCAGATGAAGCTGTTTTAAATACACAACTCCCTCTTCCTGATGAGGTTGCCCAATAGTTGTATGGCAGGATTTCAGTCCACCAAGCCACTTTCTCTTATCAGAAATATAAACAAGGTCTCCGACTTCAGCTTGCATTTTATGCATTTCTTTTGTGCTAAAATTAATTTCATCTTCGTTGCCATCAACAAGTTTCCACCTAACAGAAACTTTATCGCCTTCTCTTTCATTTAGTTTGCGTCCTTTAAACCATTCTTTTGCCTGTCTTATAGAGCTAATAGTCAATCCTAAAGTTTGAGTTTCTTCATCATACTTAACATAGACGGTAGTTGTAATTGCAATAAATATACAAGCAAGAATAGTTAAGGGATAGAGAACACCAAGTCCGCCAAAATTAAAATTAAAGAACACAACTGCAAGATCAATAAGCACAATTAGAACACTAAGGCCAATAATTACATACATAATGTAATTATCTTTAGGATTTTTTCTTATTTTTCTTGCAAGTCTCTTCAAATTATTATGGAACAATGTAACAATAACAGCCACCGATACACAAACAATCAGATTATACAAAGCCGACATATAAGTAAATGGATGCACAGGGTCATAAGGTGTTCCGTGCGCTATAGGTGCGATAAGTTCAAGCGGATATTTGAATCCTAAAAGCATAAGACTGGCACCACCAACAACAGTAGTTATTAATCCTGCAGGAGTAAACTTTTTCCAGAATGCACCAAAGAAGATTGCAATCATAAGAGGAGGTGTTATAGTTGCATGAAAGAAAGCGTGAGCCTGATAAATAGTAGGATAAGACTTAAAAGCATAAACAGCAACTACACCAAGCGTAGTAAAAACTACAGTAGCTGTTCTTGCAATAAATAAAGCCCTGTTTTCATCAATAGGATCCTCTTTTTTTATTTTTTTCAACCATATTCTAATTGGACGATCTACATCGTTAACCCAAATTGCAGCAGTTGCATTTAAAAGAGTGCTAACTGTAGACATAAGTGCGGCAGCAATTGCTGCAATAACAAATCCAAAAACTCCAGGACCTGTTAAAATATTAGAAACCACAACAAAAATACTATCAGGAGACGTACCAGGAGGAATAAGATCGGGTCTTGCAACTGAAATAGCTTTTGCAACCCATCCACCACCACCAACAACAATAGCAGAAATAGGAAGCATAAAAAGAATATTAACAGCAGCAGCTTTTCTTCCTTCATGAACATTTTTAGTAGCCATAAATCGCATAATAAGACCCATATTCATGAACAGGAAACCCACAGAACCGGCAATAGCATCTTCCCAAAAAATCCCAACAGAATTAAATTCTGATGGAGAGTTAAAACCTGCGAATGGTAACTTCCAGGAGGTAGGCAGTAAATGCCAGAATGAATCCCATCCACCAACAAAAGCAATTCCAAGAAAGAAGACTAACAATCCTGCAAAGATTAACATAACACCTTGAACAAGATCAGTAAAAATAACAGCGGTTTGTCCGCCAAAAGTAATATATATTCCAACAACAACAGCGGTAACCCATATAAGTCCCATCAATGTAATATGGAATTGAACACCAAAAATTGTAAAACTTTCTGGCATTAGGGGAAGAATAGCTTTTCCCATTGTTAGAAAACCAATTCCAACATATCCAACAAGATAAAGTAGTTGAAGAATTGTTACAAAAAATCTTGCTGAGGGAGAAAATCTTTTTTCAAAATACTCAGGTATAGAACGAATTTTAGAATATACAATAATTGGTAACCATCCAAACATAAAGAAAGGTACAAAAAACCAATCATTGATATATGACATTGAAGAGGAAAAGCCATATTTAAATCCCATTGCAGAATATTTTACAAAACTATGGCTGCTGATTCCCGTAGCAACAATAGACATAGCAATAATCCACCAGGTAAATCTTCTTCCACCAAAGAAAAAATCACTTGTATCTTTGTTGTATTTTGCAAAATAAGTTCCAAAAAGAAGCATCGCAATCATATAGATTACAAGTACAATCCAATCAAGTTGAGTTCCAATGTTTTGAGCAATATCCATTATTTCACCAGTATAAAGCAATTATTATTAAAACAGCATGGAATACCATAAAATAGAAGTAACCTAAAATCATGATTTTCCACCATTTCCTATCTCTTTTTAATCTCATATCAAGAGCTTTAGTGTTTCTGATTAGTAGCAGTCCAGCTAGAAAAAACAGACCGCCTCCAACATATAAGTAAATATATGGTAACCAGGTATCAAAAAAGGAAAGCATATTAACTCTCTTAAAATTTTATAAACTAAAAAAAATTGTGCGAAAAATTAGTGAGTTGTTATCAGGAATCCAAGATAAAAAAGATTATTTAGCTATTCTTTACAATTAATTAATGGAGCAAAACAAGTATAAAGTTACTTGAATAATTTTACGTTGAAGAAAAAATTTAGTTATATTAATTTAAGACAAGCAATAAAATTAGATTGTTTTTAGCACCGAAGTATCTTATTTTTACAATTCAATTTAATAATTAAAAACGGAGACTGTGATATTATGGCTATGATGGCCAGAATGAGAAGTTTAGCCCCTGCTTTCATAATCGGAGTAGGTGGTTTATTTGTCTTGTTTATGGTACTTTCAGATTCGAAAGTAATGGAAGTTTTTGGTGCAAGGACAAATAATGTAGGTTCAGTTAATGGAAGAGATATTACCTATCAGGAATATGCTAATCTTATTGATAGAGCAATTCAAAATCAAAAAGCTCAAACCGGACAGGATATTCCGGAAGAACAGATGGAACAATTTCGTGAACAGGTTTGGGACGGATTGATTACACAAATTCTTACTGAACAAGCTTTAGAAAAATTTGGGATAACAGTAACTGATGATGAAATTAGGGATGTTATTCTTGGTGATGATCCTCCTGAATTTTTAAAGAGAAGTTTTATAGATTCTCTTGGAAGATTTAATAGAGAGCTCTATAATCAAGCCTTATTTGATCCTCGTAATAAAGAACCATTGGTTCAAGCTGAAGATGCAGTTCGTCAGCAGTTGTTAAGTCAAAAACTTCAGAGTTATTTAACCGCAACAATTAATGTAAGCGAACAGGAAATTATTAGAAAGTTTATTGATCAGAATATACAGATGACAGCAGAGTTCACTCTTGTTGACCTGAATTCAATTGAGGATAAAGAAGTTAAAGTAACTGATGAAGATTTAAAAAATTATTATGATGAACATCCGGAAAAATTTCAACAGGAAGCTCAGCGTAAAATTAAATATGTATTTTTCAGAAATGCTCCTTCTAAATCCGATTCAGATGGAGTTATTGAAAATCTTACCAATGTATTTCAAAAAGTTAAAAATGATACTTCTTTTAAGTCCAATGTAGAAATTTATTCAGAAGTACCTTATTCAAGGGATACTACTAATTTGACCAGTTTACCAGAACCCGTTAGAGAAGTAATATTAAAGCAGAATCCGGGTTCTGTTTTTGGTCCCGTAGCTATTCCAAATGGATTTGCAATTTATAAACTTGTCGCAACAGTTCCTTCTTCTGAACCATTGGTAAAAGCATCTCATATTTTGATTCAATCTTCTGGTGATGATGTAAAGGATAAAGCGGAAGCTGATAGAATTTATAATGAAGCAATCTCTGGAAAAGATTTTTCTGCTTTAGCCAGACAGTATTCTAAAGACCCCGGCAGTGCATTAAGAGGCGGAGATTTAGGATGGTTTGGTAAAGGACAAATGGTTAAAGAATTTGAGGATGCTTGTTTTAATGGCGGATTGAATGTTGTTCAAAAACCAGTGAAAACAACTTATGGATATCATATTATTAAAGTGACAGACAGGATTAACAAAAAATTTGTTGTTGAACGCATTGTAAATTCTGTTAAAATGTCTGGTATGACAAGAGATAATCTTTATAATCAGGCTAATGATTTTTCATATTTAGCTGAGAAATATAGTTTTGAAAAAGAAGCAGAAAATTCAAAATATCCAGTGCAGGAATCCCAGCCTCTTACAGAGAAAAATCAATTTATTCCGGGAATTGGAACAAACAAAGGGATGATTGATTTTATTTTTGATAATGGAATTAATACTGTTAGTCCGGTATTTAAAGTCCAGGCAGGATATGTAGTCTTCAAAATATCTGAAATTATTAATGCTGGTGTAAAGAAATTTGATGATGTAAAGAACGAAGTAAAAACGTTCGTGCTTAGAGAAAAGAAATTCATTATAGCTGAAAAATTAATTAAAGATATTAAGTCTAAAGTAGGTAATGATCTTTATCGTTCGAAAGAAGTGTATGCCAAAGCACGTTATGATACTACAGGTGCTTTTACTACTGCCGGTAATATTCCAAAAGTTGGAATTGAATATAATTTTAGCGCGTCTGCCTATAAGGGAGAACTAAATAAAGTTATAGGACCAATAAAGGGACAGAGAGGTTATTATTTAGTTAAGGTTATTAGCAGGAATAATTTTGACCAGAATGTTTTTAATATGCAAAGAAACCAGATAAGAGATAATATTCTTCAAGAAAGAAAATCCCAGTATATTGGACAATGGTTGACTAAGATCAAAGAAGATTCCGAAATTAAAGATAACAGACATCTCTTTTTCGGGAGGTAAATTATTTTACTTTTTTAACCCTCTGTTTTATGGTAGAACAGAGGGTTTTTTATTTTAAATAATTATTTAATAAGTTAAAGTATGAAGGCTAATATAATTTATCTTACAGGATTCATGGGAACAGGTAAAAGCACCCTGGGTCCAATTATAGCCAATACTTTGGGGTGGGAATTTTATGACCTTGATAAATTAATTGAAAAGAAGCACCAAAAAACGGTCGTGGAAATTTTCAGAGAAGAAGGAGAAGATTTTTTCAGAAAAGTTGAAACGGAATTACTGACTGAGTTATCAACAAAAACAAAAGTTATAATATCTCTTGGAGGTGGAACTATAGCTTCAGGAAATAATCTTGAGATTATGAAAAAAACAGGAAAAATTATTTATCTGAAATCATTACCTGAGAAAATTTTTCAAAGGTTAAAATATAAAACTGATCGTCCGGCATTTCAAACTGTTGATGGAGAGCCAATGGATGATAATGAAATGCTTGCAAAAATAAATGAATTAATGAGTCAAAGAGAAAAATTTTATGAACAGGCAGATTTTATTTTTTGCGTTGATAACGTAAACGTTGGAAAAACCGTAGATGAACTTGTTAAGGTAATTAAGTTAAAATTCTGAAATGAAAAAAATTAAAGTTCAATTGAAGGAAAAATCTTATGAAATTATTTTATCAAATAATTCCTTCAGAGGATTAAACAAACTAATAAAAGTAAATTATTCAAAGCTTCTTGCAATAATTGATCAAAAGGTTTATAAACTCCACCAAAAATTAATTGATAATTCTTTATCAGTTTTTACTAATAAAAATATTTTACAATTACACAGCCGTGAGAAGATAAAATCATTTTCGACTATAATGAAAATTCATACGTTATTGCTGGAAAAGGAATATGATAGAAATTCTCTAATCATAGCAATTGGTGGTGGTGTAATTGGTGACGTTGCGGGATTTGCTGCATCGACATATATGCGTGGAATTAAAATTATTCATATTCCAACTACATTATTATCAATGGTTGATAGTTCAATTGGTGGAAAAACTGGAATTAATTTTCTTCAAAGAAAAAATATAGTTGGTACATTTTATCAACCTGAAATAGTAGTTGTCGATCCAGTTTTTTTATCAACATTGCCACAAGATGAATTCATGTCTGGACTTGGTGAAGTGATTAAATATGCATTCATAGGGGTAGAAAAATTTTTTGATCTTGTAAATAAATTTTTGCAAGCAGGAAATTTTTCCGAACCAGAGAAATTAAATGAAATTATATTCGAATGCATTTCAATTAAATCAGCAGTTGTGCAATCTGATGAAAAAGAATTTAGTTTGAGAAAAATTTTAAACCTAGGACATACATTCGGGCACGCAGTTGAAAGCAATAGCAATTTTAGAATCAAACATGGAATTGCTGTTGTTTATGGAATAATTGCAGCACTTATTCTTGCAAAGAAAAGAAAATTGATTGACTCGAAACAATTTAATAAATTGATACAACTTCCATTAAAAATGAACATGCCTTTAAAATATTTGCCTAATCCAATAGAAGTTTATTCTCTAATGCTGTCCGATAAGAAAAAAGAAAATACAAAACTGAAGTTTGTAATTCCTATGGAGATTGGAAAAGTTTTAATTGGTATGGAAGCAAGTAAGAAGATAGTGCTAGATTCATTAATTGCAACCAATAAATTAATCAGTCATAATTACTAAAACTAAAGGAATTTTAACCTGATTCTGTATTTGATTTTTTGAGAAAACCACTTCTTGCTTTTAAGAATTTAGTGATATTTTCTTATAAAAAATTGATTTAACAGTTAAAATCGTAACATTTAATAGAAAACCTCTGGCATTTTGATTGTTTATTAAATATAAGATGTTTGACGGCATAATTAAAACTATTCCTGCAAGATGTAAAAGATGTTATTCTTGCATTCGTGAGTGTCCCGCAAAAGCTATTAATGTTATTAATGGGCAGGCTGTGATTGTAACCGAGAGATGTATTTCTTGCGGTCACTGTGTTAAAGTATGTTCACAGGAAGCCAAATTAATCCAGAGCGATAAGGAATTTGTACTTGAAATATTAGGGATAGAAAAAACCGTTGCATTAATTGCTCCCTCTTTTGCCGCTTCATTTCCAGATGAGTATAAAAAAATTCCTGCTGCTTTAAAAAGCATTGGTTTTAACCAGGTAATTGAAACAGCTTTCGGTGCTGATTTAATTTCGAACCTATACCTTGAAGAATTTGAAAAGAATGGTAATAAAACAATAATTTCTTCAGCTTGTCCCGCTGTAAATAATTATATTGAAATGTACTTCTCTGAATTGTTACCAAGTCTTGCAAAAGTTGTTTCTCCTATGATTGCTATGGGAAAATATGTAAGAGAAAATTTTGGTGATGATTACGCTATTGTTTTTATTGGTCCCTGTGTAGCAAAAAAAGATGAGATGCGGGATAAAAATGTCAGTGGAATTATTAACGCAGTTTTAACTTTTACAGAGTTGAAAGAGATATTTCAACTTAAAGAAATTAATTTTGATGACCTTCCTGTTGTACAATTCGATCCTCCTCATGCTTATCTCGGAAAATCTTTTCCTCTTGCGGGTGGATTACTTAAAACAACAAACATTTCTGATGATATTCTTGAAAAAGATATTATTGTTGTTGAAGGTAATAGCAAAGTTGTAGAAATTATTGACGAACTTGCTCAGAATAAAATTAATGCCAAATTTATCGATATTCTTTTCTGTGAAGGTTGTATCAGCGGGCCTGCAATTGATAGCTCATTAAATTACTATAGCAGAAGGCAACAGGTTGTTCAGTACATTAAAGAAAGCATGAATTCCATTAGCAGGCAAGTTTGGAAAAGTAATATTTACAATAGCAGGAACATTGATCTTCATAGAGAATTCACTCCTCGTAACCAGCGAAGACCAATGCCTGACGAAGAAAAGATTAAAGAAGTATTAATTTCAACGAATAAAAATCTACGAAAGAAGAATTAAATTGTGGAGCTTGTGGTTATGCAACTTGCAGAGAATTCGCTGTATCAGTTGCAAAGGGATTGGCAGAACCACAGATGTGTCTTCCATTTTTAATTGAAGAATTACAAAATGCTTATGAGAACCTCAGAACGACGCAAGAGCAACTTCATTCGGCAGAAAAATTAGCCTCAATCGGGCAACTTGCAGCTGGTGTTGCACATGAAATTAACAATCCGCTGGGTACTATTATGATGTACGCTTCACTATTGATAAGAGAGCTGGAGAAAAAAATTCCCGGCACACCTGTTTCGGAAGACTTGAACTTAATTATTCACGAAGCTAACAGGTGCAAGAATATAGTATCTAATCTGCTTAATTTTGCACGGCAGGGAAAACTTGCACTTACAAATTTTAGCCTATTACAATCAATTCAAAATACAATAAAGGCTATAAAAGTTAATCCAAGTTATCAATCAGTAAATATTGAAGTTGTAAACGAATCTACAAATCCCTTTATTGATGGTGATAAAGATCAACTTGAGCAAGTCTTTCTGAATATTGCTGTTAATGCTTGTGAATCTATGATTGATTTGCCTTCGCAAAATTTAACCTTCAGAATATATGATACTAATGAATATCTTGCAGTTGATATTAAAGATACCGGTTCGGGTATTCCTAAAGAAAATTTTAATAAAGTTTTTACACCATTTTTTACTACAAAAAAAATCGGTAAAGGTACCGGACTTGGTTTAGCAATAACCTACGGTATAATTAAAATGCACAAAGGTGAAATTAATTTTACCAGCGAAATAAACGTTGGAACAACATTTAAAGTAAAACTGCCAAAAAATTTATCGCAGTTAAATTCAAAATTTAATTAATAGAAAATAGGATATAATATGAAACAGATAAAAAAGATACTTGTAGTTGATGATGACCTGGATTTACTGGAACAATCTAAACTTTTGCTTGAGTCAAAAGGTTATGAAATACTTGCAGTTGATAATGCAAAAGAAGCTTACAATAAATTTCTTGAATTTCTTCCGGATGCCTGTTTATTAGACCTGATGATGGAAGAACACGATAGTGGGTTTATTTTAAGCTACCAGATTAAAAAACATCCACATGGAAAAAATATTCCTGTGATTATGCTTACTGCCGCAACATATGCAACAAATTATAAATTTGATGTATCAACACAGGAAGAAAAAGAATGGCTTAAAGTCGATGAAATTTTGAATAAGCCAATAAATATTGATGAACTTGTTGAAAAACTAAAAGCATACGAAGAAAAAGGATTATAATTTTATCGGGCAGAATTTATCTGCCCCTGTTATTTTTCAATATGGAAACAGAGTACAAACCAAAAGTTCTTATTGTTGATGACGAAGATTCTTTGCGGATAGGCGTTAAAAGACTATTACAGGCAGAAGGTTATGAAGTTATAGCTGCAGCAAACGGCACTGAAGGAATCCAATTTGGTACTTCAGAAGAATTCGATTTGGCAATAATCGATTTGAAAATGCCTGACATAAACGGAATAGAAGTGCTTCAATCTATTCGGGCAAAATACCCAAATACAATTTGTTATATCGCAACTGCTTTTGCAAGTTATGATACCGCTGTACAGGCAACAAAAATTGGGGCTGACAGTTACATCCAGAAGCCATTTACTTCGGAAGAATTGTTACGTCATCTTCAAATTGGTTTTGAAAAACGAAAACTTCTTGTTGAACATGATAATATGGTCAAAGATAGAGAGCGTCGTTTACTTGAAGTTGCTTTTGAAAGAACACGGTTAAATACAATTATTAATTCTCTTGCAGATGGAGTACTTGTTGTAAATAAAGAAGGACAGGCTGTTCTTTACAATCCCGCGGCGTTAAAATTTTTACAGATGGAAGAAATTAACATAGAAGAATATATTGTTAATAAATTACCTCCTGAAATATCTGTAATTGTTAATCAGTTTCTATGTGCAAAATCTTATAATCCAAGTTCATATTCAACTCAAATTGAACTTAAGCCAAATAGAGAACTATTTGCAGAGGTAACCTGTTCACCGGTTCCGCATCCAGACAATTCTCTTGCTGGTGTTGTAACCGTCATAAAAGATATAACTGAACTTAAGCGGGTAGAGCATCTTAAATCACAATTTGTGAGCATGGTTGCCCACGAGCTTAAAGCACCTATAGCTGCTACGCTTGGTTTTATCAATATATTACTTAATCCAGAAGTGAAAATCTCTCCGGAACAACAGAATGATTTTCTTTCCCGTTCCGAGAACCGGTTAAAAGGTTTGTTAAGTATGATTAATGACTTGCTTGATATAAGCCGAATTGAGATGAATACTATTGTAAGAGAGTACAAACAGATAAACATAGTGGAAATAATAAAAGATGTTTTAAATCTCTTCCAATTTGATATTCAGAAGAAAAAACTAATTGTAAACTTCACGTTTGATGAGAACCTTCCGCAAATTAAAGCTGACCTTACAGAAATGCAGAGACTTGTTACAAATTTTATCAGTAATGCTATAAAATACAACAAGAATGAAGGAAGTATCGATATAAATGTAAAACATTCGAATAATTACCTGAAATTTAAAGTGAAAGATTCAGGTATTGGTTTAAAACCCCAGGAAAAGGAAAAACTTTTCAGTGAATTTTTCCGGGCAAAAAACGAATTTACTAAAAATATTCACGGTACCGGATTAGGATTATCACTGGTTAAAAGGATTATTGATTCCTATAATGGTAAAATTGAAGTCGAAAGTGAATTTGGGAAAGGCACAACCTTCGTTGTTTCTTTACCACTAAAAAACGGAACAAATGAAACATCGATTCAGTGATTTTATTCTTTTTAAGAATTTTTCCCGCTTTTTTTCTACCGAGTTTGAGAATAATTTTCTTTTTCTAACAAAAAATGAAATCAAATTTCAGTAATTATAATAATAAACTTACTGTCAATAATTATAAAATTAATTTGGCATTAAACAGAATAAAATTTTAACTTAAAAAATAAAATTGATAACTGAATTCTGGTGAAAATAAGTGTTGAATATTTTACTGTATACTTCAGGTACGGGATTTGTGGTATGAATTTATTGCTTCTTTGTCCCGGTTAATTATTTCAATGAATTTCTTCAACAGATTTATTTTAATCAGGCACAGGATTTTATAGAAAATTGGCATTCACTATTGAAAAAAAATAACATATTCATTAATTAATAATAGGATAATAATATGTCCCTAATAGCAGTTATCGATGATGATATTGATATTCAGGATGCAAGTAGTCTTGTACTAAAAGCACATGGATACGATGTTATTACCGCAGGCAACCCTGATGATGGGTATAAAATCATCAAAGAACAAAAACCAGATCTAATCATCCTGGATGTTATAATGAATGAACCGGATGATGGATTCTTTTTAGCTCAAAAGCTGAGAAGAGAAAATATTACAACACCAATAATTATGTACACATCTATTTCAAAAACACTTGGAACTCAGTATGGTACAAACGAATTGGTGCCGGTAGATGACTTTGTTGAAAAGCCAATTTCTCCTGAACAGCTTGTTGAAAAAGTAAAAAAATTTTTAACTAAGTAGGAGACTTAAATGTTAGTTTTTGAAAAGAATACTCTCTCGGAAGAGATTGAAAAACTCGCAGAAAAATATGGCAAAGACCGTTCTGCATTAATGCCGGTTTTACAGGCTATTCAGGCACGTTATAACTATATCTCCGATTTTGCACAACAGGAAATTGCAAGAGTGCTTGATATACACCCGGTTGAAGTTTATAGTGTAATTTCTTTTTATGCTTTCCTTCACTCCGAACCACAGGGAAAAAACATTGTTCGTTTATGCAAAACCATCTCCTGTGACCTTGCTGGAAAAGATCAGGTTGAAAAAGCAATTGAAAGAGAACTTGGCATTAAATTCGGCGAAACGACAAAAGACAAACGAATTACTCTTGAACACACTAGCTGCCTTGGTATGTGTGATCAAGGACCTGCTATGATTGTCAATGACCGTGTTTATACAAAACTCAATCCTGAAACAGCTTGCAAAATTTTAAGTGAAATCAGGTAGGAGGCATAAATGATAAACAATATTCAAACTACAAAATCAGTTAAAAGAGACGGAGCAGTTCTTTTTTCAGATTATAAAGCTGGAACAGGAATTAAAAAAGCTCTTGAACTTGGAAGAGAAAACGTCCTTTTTGAATTAAGAGAATCTAAACTTAAAGGAAGAGGTGGAGCAGGATTTCCTACCGCAACAAAATGGATGTTAACCGCTGCTGCCATTGGAGAAAAGAAATTCATAGTTTGTAACGCTGACGAAGGTGAACCCGGAACATTTAAAGACAGAGTTCTATTAATGGAATATCCAGAACTTGTTTTTGATGGAATGGTGATTGCAGGATTAACCATCGGTGCAAAGCAAGGGCTTTTGTACCTTCGCGGTGAATACCAATATATGTTAAATGAATTAAATGCTTTCCTCGAAAAAATGCGAACTTATGGACTGCTTGGCAAAAATATATATGGCAAAGAAGGATTCGATTTTGATATTGAAATTCGTCTTGGTGCAGGTGCATATGTTTGTGGAGAAGAAACCGCATTAATTGAATCGCTTGAAGGACATAGAGGAGAACCACGCAACAGACCTCCTTATCCTGTTAACACAGGTTACATGGGTTATCCTACTGTCGTTAATAATGTGGAAACTCTTTCATCAGTTCCGCATATTGTATTAAAAGGTGGAAGCTGGTTTGCAAAACATGGAACTGATAAATCAACAGGTTCAAAGTTGTTTTCAGTCTCAGGTGATTGCAAAAAACCAGGCGTTTATGAATTGCCATGGGGAACTACAATTAATGAGCTGCTAGACATCGTTGAAGCAGAAAACACTAAAGCCGTGCAGGTTGGAGGTGCTTCAGGTGTATGTATTCCAAAAGAGCATTTTGGAAGAAAACTTGCTTATGAAGATGCTGCTACAGGCGGCTCAATAATGATATTTAATGAAAGCAGAAGTATGTTAAAAGTACTTAAGAATTTCATGGAATTCTTTGTCGAAGAATCCTGCGGGCAATGTACACCTTGCAGAGTTGGTAATGTAAAACTTCTTGAAGGAGTTGAAAGAATAGAAAAAGGTGAGTACACTTATGCTTATATCAATTCCTTAAAAGATTTATGCAAAACTATGCAGGTCGCTTCTAAGTGTGGTTTGGGACAATCAAGTCCAAACTCATTTATATCAATATTAGAAAATTTTAAAGATGAAGTATTACATACAAATGGAAATGGAGTAAAACATGAATAAGAAAAATAATCTAAGAGCTCCAATCAGTCAGAGACCTTTGAAAGTTGAAGTATCAAAAGAAAAAGAAACTATCGGCGGAACTGTATCAATTGAAATTAACGATAAAAAAGTAACCGTTCCTTTCGGTACAACAATTCTTGAAGCCTGTAAACAAAATTCAATTCATGTTCCAACATTGTGCTATCACGAAGATCTTTGTATAGCAGGTAACTGTCGTGTTTGCGTTGTTGAAGTAGAAGGAATGAAAACTCTTCAAACATCTTGTTCATTTCCTATCACTTCATCAATAAAAATTAAAACAAGTTCTGAGATGGTTCGTAAAGCAAGAAGACATATAATTGATCTTCTTTTAAGCGAACATTATGGCGATTGCTATGCTTGTGTTCGTAATAATAATTGCGAACTCCAATCTCTGGCTAAAGAATACGGTGTTGATTCCTTTACATTTGGTCACGTAAGTGCACCTTGTCACGAAAAAGATTCCTCATCATTTTCTGTTCATAGAGATATGAATAAATGCGTTCTCTGCCGCAGATGCGTAAGAACCTGTATCGATTTGCAGGAAGTTGGTGTTCTTGAAGCTGTTAACAGAGGCGATAAAACTAAAATCACAACTTTCTTCGATAAACCTCTTGCTGACGTTATTTGTATCAAC
>CAZQSR010000023.1:0-24348 GCA_964596145.1 uncultured Ignavibacteriaceae bacterium | reverse complement strand
ATATATTTTTCTTCTTCAATTATCTTTTCATTATTAATTGTTTCTAAAATGTCATTTCTAACGGAACTTTTTGGAAGTAAAAATGAAACTACAACTCCGATTATTCCGATCATGATATTGATAAAAGCGCTTATATAAATTGTAGTATCGAGTCCAAAAGATTTGATTAAGTAAAAACCTGCAAATAGCGTTCCTCCAACTGCACCAAGGGAATTTAAAAAGTAAAGTATTGCTGTATCTCTTCTTGCAAAGTTTAAATCATCTACAAAGAATTTACTAAGTACTGGAAGAGTGCCGCCCATTATAAAAGTTGGAATAAATAACAGTGATGCAGATAGTATAAATCGTAAAAATGTGAAAACAAAACTTTGACTTTCTAAATCTGTTTGAAGAACAAGAGAATAAAATCCTTTTCCAATAAGAGCATTCAGCAATGGATATGCAAGACAATAAATGCCAATTATTATTTCAAGTAAAGAATAAATTCTTACGGGGTTTTTAAAATTATCAGCGCGCGTTCCAATAAAATAATTTCCGGCAGCTATTCCTCCAAGGAAAGTTGCAAGTACAATCATTTGAGCATAAGTTGTGTTGCCGACAAACAATGCCAGATATTTAAACCAAACCACCTGGTAAATTAATCCGGCGGCTCCGGAAATTACAAATAGAATAGCAAGAATTGATTTTGCGTTTGAACTCTTTAAAATCATCATATCATAATTTTAATAAACAATTTAAAACTTTGTATTCAATTAGTTATTTGAATTACAACAAGTTGCTTGCAAGTTCTGCCAGTTCGCTTCTTTCACCTTTTTCAAGATTAACGTGAGCGTAAAGTTTTTGTCCTTTAAAATTTTCTATTAAATAAGACAATCCATTTGAATGAGAATCAAGATATGGATGATCAATCTGGTAGATGTCGCCGGTTAAAACAACTTTTGCTCCTTCTCCGGCACGTGTAATAATTGTTTTTATTTCGTGCGGCGTTAAGTTTTGTGCTTCGTCCACAATGAAGAAAATTCTTTGGAGGCTTCTTCCTCTTATATAGCTTAAAGGCTCAATTACTAATTTCTGATCTTTTAACAACTGGTTAATTAACTGGTAATTTTTATCTGTTTCCGGATATTGATCCTGTATTACTTTAAGGTTATCCCACAAAGGCTGCATATAAGGGGCTAGTTTACTTTCAACATCACCCGGAAGATATCCAATGTCTTTATTACTAAGCGGAACAACCGGACGAGCAATATATATCTGTCTGTAATTTTTTCTTATATGTAAAGCAGCAGCAAGAGCAAGAAGAGTCTTTCCTGTTCCGGCTTTTCCTGTTAATGAGACAAGCGGAACTGCAGGATTTGTTAATGCTTCAAGTGCAAATGTTTGTTCAGCATTCCTCGGTTTAATTCCATATGCAAGATTCTTGTCAACTTTTTTAAAGAATTCTTTATTTTGATCCAGCACTGTAAGTACAGAATGATTATTGTTCCGGATTATAAAATATTTGTTAGGAATGAATTCGCTCTTATGTTTTTTAATTATTTCCTGTGCGGGAATTTCAAAAGGCGCCTGATAGAATCTCGAGATTATGTTGTCATCAAAATTTTCAATAATTCCTTTTCCACTATACAACTCTTCAATGCTATGGACTTTATCGGTAGTATAATCTTCTGCCTGTATTCCAACAGCTTTTGCTTTCATACGAAGATTAACATCTTTTGTTACAAGAATTACTTTGCGTGAAGTCTTTTCTTTTTTTGATACTTCATACGCCACACTTAAAATACGATGATCGGGATTATCTTCTTTAAATACATCGTGTATCTCTTTAACAAGTCCTTTTGTAATAGCAATTCTTACTTTTCCCTTTCCCTTGCCAAGAGAAATCCCACCATTGAACAACGATGTTCCTGTAATCTGATCTAGTGTTCTGGCAAACTCTCTTGCATTCAGGTTTATCACCTGATTTCCTCTTTTAAAGTGATCGATCTCTTCAATTACGGCAAGTGGAATTACAATGTCATTATCCTGGAACTGGTGAATGCAGGTTGCGTCGTGAAGAATTACATTGGTGTCAAGAACGAAGATTTTAGGTGTTTTAGTTTTTTTCATTAATTAAATTCCGTTGTGAAAAGTTAATTATATATTTTCTGAAAGTGAATTTATCAATTTTTATACTCAAGTTCCACATGAATTATTAAACATAAATTGATTATTTAAAATAAATGAAGTATTATTTGCTATCAAAAGAAAATAATTAATAATTATGGTACCGGCAGAAGAAAAAAGAACTGAAAAAAATATTCCTGTTAGTCTTGCAGCGGAAATGATTGAAAATCTTCCGCTTGGAATAATTTCTTTCGATTCTGATTGGAAAATAAATTACATAAACGAAAACTTTTATAAATTTAATATTCATAATAAAAATCTTCCTTCCGAACTTTGTGGAATGAACATTCTGCAAACAGAGATATTTTCAGAGGTTAATATCTCAGAGGATTTACAAAGTCTTGAAAAAGGAAATTTCTTTGAGAGAGAACTACTCAACCTTAAAACTATTAGCGGTGGCGAGATTTCCATAATAGTTAAAGGCTCTCCTTTATTTAAAAATGATAAATTTAAAGGCGGAATGCTTGTTATTGAAGATATTCAAATATCTGCAGATGTTAAAGCGGGAGAATTTTTTCAAAAAACCGAATGCCTTGAAAAAATAATAAATCATAATTGTCAGTTATTATTTATAACTGATACCCAGGGAATAATTAAATATAGTAGCGGAGAGAAAATTTCTCTTCTAAAAAAACAAAATAAAAATATTCTTGAAACATCAATATTTCAGCTTTTCACGAATGAAGTTGGTAATGAATTAAATGAAAAATTTCATTCAATCATTGTTAATAAATCACGGGAAAATCTTGATGTTGTGTTAAATTTGAATGGAGAAACCGAACATTTTAGCTGTGAGATTTATCCAATATTTTCAGTTAAACGAAGTATAAACTATGTCTCGTTTTACTTTACAGATATTTCATTCTTGATCAGGGAAAAAGAAAAATTTCAACTTGAGCTTGAAGAATTAAAACAATACCAGATTATTACTGAAACTGGGACCGATGCAGTTGTGGGATTAAATTTACGCGGCAAAATTAAATTCTGGAATAAAGCCGCGGAACGGTTATTCGGATATACAAAAAGCGAGGTGTTTGAAAAAACTTTTGGCAAGATAATAAGAGCGTATGATTCTTCTGTTTTTAATTATATAGTTTCGGCCGTTGAAGAAAATAAATCCATATCCAACAAAATTACTTTTATCAATAAACAGCGAGAAGTAAAAGAGGGAGAATTTACTTTTGCGTTCGCAAGTCTGAATGCAGAAAAAGAACTAATTGTAGTGCTTGTAAAAGATATAACAGAAAAAGTAGCAATTGAAAGAGAACTTCGAGCTTCCGAAGAAAAATTCAGAAATATTGTTCTCAACACAAGTGAGCTTATTTGTAATATTGATAAAGATGGGAAAATAATTTATGCTAATCCGTCTTTTATTTCCTCGCTTGGTTACTCCGAAGAAGAACTAAAAGCAATGATATTTGAAAATCTTATTGAAAAAGATTTTTTAGAGAAAACACAAATAAATTTAAACCTGCTTAAACAACTAAAAAATTCCCGCTATGAACTTCCTATAGTAAATAAAGCAGGAAAGATTGTTTATATGCTGGCAAATTTTTCAGTAGTTGAAGACTTTGACCAGTCTGTTAAACTTATAAACGGAATTTTTACAGATATAACCCAGAAAAAAGAAACCGAAAAAGAATTATTAATGATGCGTTCGATTGTCGACGCTTCTAATGATGGAATTGCAGTTGAATGTGATAATGTTTTTATTTTGGCTAATGATTCTTTTGCCCAGATTTTTGGTTATTCAAAAGGCAGTGATGTTATTGGTATTAACACACTTGATTTTGTTGATGCAAGTGACCACTCAAAAATTGAAGAATACACCAGAGCAAGATATGAACTTAAAGATGCTCCTCCTCGTTATGAATTTATTGCACGCAGAAAAGATGGAATTAATTTTTATGCGGAAGCCGCCGCCACAAGCTTTATTTATGAAGATAAAACTTTTATTGTGGTGATTGTAAGAGACATAACAGAAAGAAAACGAACTCAGCAAGCCATTAAAGAATCTGAAGAAAAATATAGAAATATAACAGAAAACATAGATGATTTCTTTTATACTGCAGAAAGAACAGATAATAAGTTAAGAATTATGTTTTTTACTGCATCCGTTCATAAGATTACAGGCTATACTCAATCTGAACTGGTAAAAGAACCACGTCAATTTTTTAAAATAATTCATCCTGATGATTTTGCTCTTTCAAAAAATAAACTAAAAAAATTTTTCCTTAATATCTATAAGAAAACCGAGGAAGTTGAATTTCGTATTCTTCATAAAGAAGGAAATCTTGTTTGGGTTAGAAATAAACTAACTGCGATAAGAGATAGGAAAGGAATAATACAAAAAGTTTACGGACTTGTAAGCGATATTTCATTACAGAAAAAAGCAGAAGCAGAAGTTAATTTATCCGCAGAAAATCTGAAAAAATTGAACGAAACAAAAGACAGGTTCATCTCAATTATATCACACGATTTGAGAACACCCTTCAGTTCAATACTAGGTTTTACTGATTTATTGCTGAACGAAAGTGATCTTACTGAATCGGAGAAAAAACAGTATATCTCTTTTATTAGGGAATCTTCTCAAAATATGCTTTCATTGGTCAATTCTCTGCTTGATTGGACAAGATTACAAACGGGCAGAATTCAATTTGAACCCGAGAAAGAAGATTTACTAAGAATAGTAACAAAATCATTAAATAGTATTTCTGGGTTTGCTATTCAAAAGCAAATCATATTAAAGAACAATATCGACAAGGGAATATTTGTTTTTGTTGATGCTAACCTTATTATGCAAGCTATAAACAATTTACTTTCGAATTCGTTAAAGTTTACTAATTCGGGGGGAACAATTTCAATCTCATATAGACAGGCAGAAGCACCCAGGTTTATAGAAGTATGTGTAAAAGATACAGGAGTTGGAATTTCTAAAGAGAACATGGCAAAAATGTTCAACATCGAATCAAAGTTTACAAGCGAAGGAACTGCTGGTGAAAAAGGTAGCGGTTTAGGACTTTCACTTGTTAAAGAAATTATTGAAAAGCATGGCGGTAAAATCTGGGTAGAAAGCGAAGTAGGAAAGGGTTCTGAATTTAAATTTACTGTGCCAAAAGCTTCTGCAACTATTCTTCTGGTTGATGATAGTAATACTGACAGATTGCTTTATACAAAAATATTGAAAAACATTATTCCTGATTATCAGGTGGTTACTGCTGTAAATGGCAAGGAAGGATTTGAATTAACAAAGAGGATTTCACCAGCCTTGATTATTACAGACCACGTGATGCCCAAAATGAACGGGATGGAGTTTGTAAAGCAACTAAATACATCAGAAATAGCGGCAAAACCACCCGTAATTGTTTTAAGTGCAGATATTGGCCGTGGAGAAATTCTTGAATACAATGAGCTCGGAATAGAATATGTATTCTCTAAACCTGTTAATCTTAATTTACTTAAAGATGCTATAGAAAAATCTTTAAAGAAACTTTTCGTCTAATTTATTTTTTTAAGTATATAACCGGAAGAAGTTTCTATAATAATTTTTTCTTTAATTTTTTCTAAAGGTATTATTCCGGCATTAATTGGATTAACCATAACCTGCCATTCTCTAGCAGGCAAATTAATTTCTAAAACTTTTCCTGGATTTGCATTCATCAGCACGAGCCATTTCTCATTTTTATAATTTATTTCATAGCAAAGAGCAAAATCGTTTTCATTTGTTGCGATAAAAGTAATCTCATCATAATTAGCTCTTCTAAAGCATTCAAAGTTATTCCTGAGCTGAATTAATCCTTTGTAATAGCTCAGTAATTCTTCATTAATTTTTGCATGCTGGTAATTAATATAATTGGTTTCGTTGTCTTTATCGTAGCTGTTGTGATCAATTTTTCCTTTATGCGGGTCGTGGATTTCAATATCATAAGGTATCACCTTAGTTCTTGCAAATTCCTGTCCAGAATGGATCATTGTCATTCCTTGTGAAGTGAAAAGATACAAAGCTGCAAGTTTATTTAGTTTCATTTGTAAAGGGGTAAGTTTAACAAATTCATCAACATTTTTTATTGTTTTGGATGTATCAACTTCTTTTGTTGCAATTCTAATAAAATCTCCAAGAGTAAAACCATCGTGCGATTCAAGATAGTTAACCGAATGTTCCTTTTGTTGGAATAGTCCATATTTATCTTTTACAATTGTTCCGTTGACATAACTTTTTATTCTATCAACATTATTATTTCCATACCATGAACCAAAAATCCAACCCAAACCATTGAAGGGATTTTCTCCTTTTATTCCATTTCTTATCTGGTCATTCCAGCTTCCCCAGCCGCGTAAAGAAAAGCCGGCAGGATCATAACCGCCGCCCCATGGCTCGCATACAAAAATGACATTCGGATTTATTTTTTTTGCTTCATAAATAATTTTTTCAATTGTTTCCCAATCAATTAATTTCCCAAGGTCAAAACGGAAGCCATCAATATGGTATTCTTGCATCCAGTAAAGAATGCTTTCTACAATCATTCTTCTAACCATTGGATTTTCTGTTTTAAGATCATTTCCGCATCCGCTTTCTGCAATAAAATTTCCATTAGCATCAAGACGGAAGTAATATTCTTTATCAATTTCTTTAAGGTTGCCATGTTCATACTCAGAAAGGTGATTGTACACGACATCCATAATTACAGCAATCCCTTCTTTGTGAAAGGCTTTAACCATATCTTTAAAATCTTTAACCTGTTTTCCGCTTTTCCCAGACCATTCATTCCATTTTATTTCTCCTTCGCTATAATAAGATTCAGGAGCAAAGAAAGATGAAGTCATATAACCCCAGTGATTTCTTTCATAATGATTCCATGTGTTAAATTTTCCATTCATTTCTTTTCTATAGGGAATTTCAATATTTGCAAATTCCTGAGCAGGTAAAAGTTCGACAGCATTAACACCAAGAGATTTTATATAATTAATTCCACCAGCGATATTTTTTTCGATAAGTCCATTATATGTACCTCCGAGTTTTGCTCCGGATGTTTTATGAGCAGTCATATCACGAATATGCATTTCATAAATAATTAAATCACTCCAATCTCTTTGTATCCATTCATCACCGTTCCAATTGTAGTTAGATTCATCCATAACAATTGAGAGTCTTGGACTGCAATATGTGCTAAACTGTGTTACTGCTTTAGCATAAGGATCAACGCAAATATTTTTTTCGGAATTGAGGTCATCTCCTTTGTGATAAACTTTAAAGCCATAAAAAAGTCCCTGCAGTTTTCCTTTAAGGGTAGTTTCCCAAACACCATTGGAGTCCATTATCATTTCATGTTTTAAAGGAATTTTGTCTTCTGGTTTGTTGAATGTGCAGAGGACAACTTTAATAGCTTGAGGAGCAAAAAGCCTGAAAGCAGTATTTCCTTTATC
Organism: uncultured Ignavibacteriaceae bacterium; assembly: GCA_964596145.1. Lineage (GTDB taxonomy): Bacteria > Bacteroidota > Ignavibacteria > Ignavibacteriales > Ignavibacteriaceae > CAZHVS01. The sequence goes on along the minus strand of CAZQSR010000023.1, from coordinate 16,758 downwards.
GAAAAAAGAGCCAAGTTTTTTATCTGAATAAAATTTATTCAATGACTTTAAATGCTCAAGATATTCCTTTTGTCCAGATGATAATGCTTTTTCAGTTTTATCTTTGATAAACAAAGTAGCTCCTAAAATTGAATAATTGAAAATTAAAAAGATTATTACGGTTGTTATTTTTGTTTTCATTATTGAACAACACTTAAATGATTTGATATTCTAAAATTGTTTATGCAAATTTAACAGAATACCTTGAAAAATACTTCTTGAAGTTTAAGATTTCCGTTAAGGGATTTTGTTTATTTTTACAATTGATTTTCTCAAAATAAAATAAACTGTTATGAAGTTATTTGATTCAAATTACTTTACTTATAAAAACAATAATCTTTACTGTGAACAGATACCGGTAGTTGATATTCTGAAAGAATATGGAACGCCAATTTATATTTATAATAAAAAATTCTTTGTTGACCAGTATCTTGAATTTGAAAAAGCATTTATTTCTGTTCCTCATAAAATATTTTTCGCTTCTAAAGCAAATTTTAATTTGTCGGTAATCAAAACATTTGTTGAGCTTGGAGGCGGTGTCGATGTAAATTCTGAAGGAGAGTACTTTAGGGCTGTAAAAGCTGGAGCTGTTCCATCAAATATGATTTTAACAGGTGTTGGAAAAACGAAAAAAGAAATACAGCTTGGTATTGAAAACAATTTTTTAATGATAAAAGCCGAATCTTTTGAAGAAATACTCCTCATTGATGAAATTGCCCGCCAAATGAATAAAACCGCTCCACTTGCTATTAGAGTTAACCCCGATGTTGATGCGAAAACTCATCCATATATTTCAACGGGACTGGCTGAAAATAAATTCGGTGTTGGCAGTTCAGATGCTGTAAGATTTTTCGTTGAAGCATCAAAGCTTAAAAATATTCGTTTAACCGGAATTGATATGCATATTGGTTCACAGATTACTTCAATAGAACCATTTTTAGAAGCTGTTAATAAGTTATCAGACATATTTTTTCAAATAAAAGAAAATGGAATAACACTTGAACATTTTGATATAGGCGGAGGAATGGGGGTGGTATATGATGATGAAAAACCTTTGGACATTCATGAACTTGCAAAGTCAATTCTTCCTTCGTTAAAAAAACTTAATTGTGATATTTTTTTCGAACCCGGAAGGTATCTTACCGCAAACGGCGGAATTCTTGTTACAGAAATTCTTTATACCAAAAAAAATAATGACAAAAATTTTATTGTTGTTGATGCTGCAATGACAGATTTACTGAGACCAAGTATTTATTCGGCTTATCATCATATTCAACCAGTTAAGCTCGAAAAAGAAAGAAAAGAAATAATTGCAGATATTGTTGGCCCCGTATGTGAAAGCGGCGATTTCCTTGCAAAAAAAAGAAATATTTGCGAAGTGAAAAGTGGTGAGTATTTAGCAATAATGTCTTCAGGAGCCTATGGAATGGTCATGTCTTCAAATTATAATGCTAGAAGACGCGCCGCCGAAGTAATGGTAGATAAAAATGGTTTTCATCTTATAAGAGGAAGAGAATCTTTCGAACACCTTGTTATGGATGAAGAAGAATTTTTGAAATAAAACTAAAATGAAAAAATTAAATTTTAGGATTAATTTAAAAAAATCTATTTAGCTTTTTTTATTTCAGCAAGTTTTGTTTCAATTTTTTGAGCGAGGTCTTCTAAAGAAATGCCTTTAATATGAAGCTTGGCATGTTTAAGTGCAACAAGAGGGACATCGCCTTCGCCGGTCATATATTTATAAAGAACAAAACCAAGTCGGTTTCGGTCATTCATAACCGGAATGTTCTCGCAAAGATCTTCTGCAATTTGATAAACTTGTTTTTCAATTGAATCAGCAGGAAATTCTTTTACTTTTGGCGGTGTTAAACTTGTCATATTAATTCCTTACATTTAATGTGCAAAGTTAAAAAGTAAGTTTTAATTTTAAAACCATAAAATTATCAATTTAGAATTAATGATATTAAACACAGAAAAAATTCTGATTATTCGATTAAGTTCTCTTGGAGATGTGTTGCTCGCATCACCGCTTATAAGAAATCTTAAGCAAAAATATCCTGCTGCAATAATTGACTTTGTGGTAAGAGCTGAATTTGCAGAAATAGTGAGATTCAATCCTAATTTGAATAGAGTATTTATCTATTCACGTAATGATGGTGAAAACAAAGCATTGGCAGAAAATCTTGCTATGCAAAAATATTCTCTTGTTCTTGATCTTCAGAATAATTTGCGTTCAGCGTTATTAATAAAAAAAATAGATGCCTATAAAAAGAAGTTTAATAAAAAGACTTTTGCAAAATTTTTGCTGGTAAAATTTAAGACAAACAATCTTATAAATACCCCACCAATTCCTGTTCGCTATGCAAGCATATTAGAAAATTTTGCACTGGATGATGTTGGACTTGATTTATTTATACCGGATACAATAGAATCATCAATCACTGAAAAGAAAAAAATTATTGGATTTTGTCCAGGTTCAAAACATTTTACAAAAATGTGGCCAGCCGAGTATTTTATTCTGCTTGGAAATATGCTGATTGAAAATGGTTTTACAGTCTGTTTATTTGGAGGCAAAGAAGATGTTATATTATGCAAATATATTCAATCACAAGTAAAAGATAGTATAAATCTCGTTACTGAAAATAATATTCTGCAAACAGCAAAAGATATGCAAAATTGTTCTGTAATTGTTTGCAATGATTCAGGTTTAATGCATACTGCTTGTGCAATCAAAGTTCCCGTCGTTGCAATATTTGGTTCAACTGTTAAAGAATTTGGTTTCTTCCCATATAAAAATAAAAGTATAGTTTTAGAAAATAATCTTCTCTCATGCAGACCATGTTCACATATAGGAAAGAGTCATTGTCCTAAAAAACATTTTAGATGTATGAAAGAAATTAAACCATTAAAAGTTTTTGAAAGTGTTTTGGAGCTGATTGAAGATGATAGATAAAATCTGGTTATTTTTTTACAGTTATTTGTTGGTTCCGTTGTTCTATGTTTTGGCGTTATTTGTTTCTTTATTCAATAAAAAATTAAGAGAAGGAATTAAAGGAAGGAAGAGATTGTTTGAAGAACTTATAATTAATGCTTCGGCAATCGATAAAACTAAAAAACTCATCTGGTTCCATTCATCGTCACTTGGAGAATTTGAACAGGCAAAGCCTATAATTGAAAAATTAAAAAAGCAAGTTAATGCAAATATTCTTGTAACTTTCTTTTCTCCCTCTGGATATGTTAACAGTAAAAAATATCCTTTTGCAGATCTTGTATCTTATCTTCCATTCGATTTCAAATCACAGGCTGATAAATTCATTAAAATTGTTAATCCACATCTTGCAATTTTTATGCGTTATGATATCTGGCCAAATCACATTAATGCTCTATGGAAAAAAAATATTCCTTCCTTGCTTGTTGATGCTACAATGAGGGATAATTCTCCACGAATTACAGTACCTCTTTCTAAAGCCTTTCATAGACGTATATATAATAAAATAACCAAAATACTTACTGTTTCTGAAAACGATGCAAAGAATTTTTTAAGATTTAAATTGAATAAGAATAAAGTCCTTTCTGTGGGTGATACAAGATTTGATCGTGTATATCAGAGAAGTTTGATTGCAAAAGAACGGAACCTGATTAATACAGATTTTATAGCGAATAGAAAAGTCATGGTTGCGGGCAGCACATGGGATGCTGATGAAGAGGTGTTGATTCCTGCATTCATTGCTCTTACAAAATATGATAAAGATATTTTGTTTATCATAGTGCCACATGAACCCACTGAAGTACATATTGAAAAATTGGAAAACGATTTTGCATCAGTTGTAAAAACGATAAGATTTTCTGAGATGAATAATTATGCGGGGGAGAGAGTAATTTTAGTTGATTCAATCGGAATATTATTAACGCTTTATTATTATGCTCATGTTGCTTTTATCGGCGGAAGTTTTAAGAGCAATATTCATAACGTTCTTGAAGCTGCAGTCTACGGAGTTCCGGTTTTATTTGGACCAAAAATTTATAATTCTCAGGAAGTAACAAAACTTCTTAAAGCGGGGGGCGGAATAATGGTTAATGATAAAAAAGACGTATATAAACAGTTAAGAATTTTATTCTCAAACGAAAAAATTCGTGCAGAAAAAGGAAATATTTCAAGTAATTTTGTAAAACAAAACCTTGGTGCAACTGAAAAGATTATTTTAGAAGTTCTCAAAACATTTTAACTTTTTCAGTTATTAACCTTAGTCTTCGTAAAAAATAAAAAATATTTTTTGTGCCTATTGACTTTGAAAAAATTCATTTTAACTTTCCACTCAGAATTTATTTAAGTTAAAAAAATCATATTATTATGATCATCTCTTAATATTTCCCCAATAAAATCTGAAAGGATATGTTTATGGAATATTACGAACTTCATCCTGTTACACCACAGGTTCGTTATATTAACAAAGCAGTAGAAGTGCTTAAAAAGGGTGGAATAATAATCTATCCCACAGATACTATCTACGGACTGGGTTGTGATATATTTAACAAAGAGGCACTTGAAAAACTCTTTGCAATTAAACAGGAAGCAGATACAAAACTTTTCAGTTTTGTTTGCCATAATCTCAAGGATATTTCAAAATATGCAAAAGTTACGGATTATGCTTACAAATCAATGAAGAAATGTCTTCCCGGTCCTTACACTTTTGTTTTACCTGCTGCAAAAGAGGTTCCCAAAAAATTATGGACCAAAAGAAAAACAGTTGGAATAAGAGTCCCTAAAAACAAAATAGCATTAACGCTGGCAAAGGAGCTTGGTAATCCAATTGTAAGCACAAGTGCAAGCAAGCGTGTTGGTGTAGTTTTGACAAATGCAGAAGAGATAAAAAATATTTTTAATTCGCAGGTAGATCTTATGTTGTCAATTGGAAATCTTCAGGGTGAGCCATCAAGCATTATTGATCTAAGTAAGGAAGAGCCTGAAATTATTAGAAAAGGAGCTGGAGATGTAAGTCTCTTTGAATAAGTTCTTTTTATTAATCAAGCGGACGAATATTTTTGTCCGCTTTTTTATTTTAAATAAACAAATTAAAAACTTTAAGGAAAGTGAATGATAAAAGAATTCAAAGAATTTATTTTGCGGGGAAACATAATTGATCTTGCAATAGGAATAATAATTGGAGCTGCATTTGGTAAAATAGTATCATCGCTTGTAAGCGATATATTAATGCCTCCGCTTGGAATGCTTATTGGTAAAGTAGATTTTTCCAGTCTGTTCATTGCGCTGGACGGGAAATATTATCCTTCAATTGCTGCAGCAAAATCTCAGGGAGCAGCTACAATTAATATCGGAATATTCATTAATAATATTTTTGATTTTATTATCATAGCAATAGCGTTGTTTTTTACAATTAAACAGGTTAGTTATTTGAGGCGCTCTATAATAGTTAATAAAGAAGAACCGAAAGAAAAGGAATGTCCTTACTGTTTTTTTAAGGTTCCGGTTAAAGCAATTAAATGCGGTCATTGTGCCAGCGAACTACCTGAACAGGAATTGATTTAACTTATGAATTTAAAGCGAGTAAGATTACTAAAACCAGGAATAGAAAAAGGTAACACAGTACTCTACTGGATGAGCAGGGAGCAACGCGTGCAGGATAATTGGGCTTTGATATTTGCTCAAAAACTTGCGATAGAAAAAAATGCATCTTTGATTGTTGCTTTTTGTCTTGTCCCTGATTTCCTTGAGGCAACGATTCGTCAATATGGTTTTATGCTTAAAGGATTAAAAGAAGTCGAAAATGATTTAAACAAACTCAATGTTCAATTTCATCTTCTTAAAGGAATCGCAGATAAAGTCTTGCCGCATATTATTGAGGAGAATAATGTCAGCAATCTTGTCTGTGATTTTGATCCATTAAAAATAAAACGTATATGGAAGAAAAAATTAGCAGAAAAAATATCAATCCCTTTTTATGAAGTTGATGCTCATAATATTGTACCCTGTCTGATAGCTTCCAATAAAGAAGAGTTTGGGGCATATACGCTCAGACCGAAACTACATAAATTGTTACCAGATTTTCTTGATGAATTTCCTTCTCTAATTACAATGAAAAAAAAATCTGGAACAAAAAGACAAACAGATTATGATGACGTTTATCGTTCGTTAAAAGTCAATTCATCTATAAAAGAAGTTGATTGGATTTTGCCAGGAGAAAAAGAAGCACAAATTTATCTTGCTAAATTCCTGCATACAAAGTTAAATAAATATAATCAGGAGCGAAACAATCCATTGTCCGACGGACAATCAAATCTATCTCCTTATTTGCATTTTGGGCAATTGTCTGCACAGAAAATAGTATTAAATATTAGGAAGTATTTTTCACAAAATGATAATACAGAATCTTTTTTGGAAGAGCTTATTGTAAGAAGAGAACTGTCTGATAATTTTTGTTATTTTAACTCAAAGTATGATTCTTTTAATGGATTTAAAGACTGGGCAAAACAAACATTAAACAATCACAGAAAAGATGAAAGAGAGTCTGTATATTCATTAGAAGAATTTGAAAATGCAAAAACACATGAAGACCTGTGGAATGCCGCTCAAAAGCAGCTGATTACTACAGGAAAACTTCATGGTTATATGAGAATGTACTGGGCGAAAAAAATTCTTGAGTGGACGAAATCCCCTGAGGAAGCGTTAAGAATATCAATTTATCTTAATGACAAATACGAACTTGACGGACGCGACCCAAATGGTTATACAGGTTGTGCCTGGTCTATTGGCGGAGTTCATGATAGAGCCTGGGGCGAGCGGTCAGTATTTGGCAAAATAAGATATATGAATTATAATGGCTGCAAAAGAAAATTTGATGTAGATGAATACATTAAAAAATATTTAGCAAAATAACCTTGATGCTTTTTAACCAGAGAGAAAGTTCTTATTTTTGCATAAAATTTATAAATTAATATGGAGATAATAAATGGGTCGTGGCGATAGAAAGACCAAAAAGGGAAAGATTTTTCGTAAGTCAACAGGTAAATCGCATCCCAAACCAAAAACAGTTCGGAAGAAAAAAGAATTAAAGAAAAAAGAATCATCTAAGACTGTTTCTGAATAATTTTTACCCCTGCTTTAATTCAGGGGTTTTTTATTTCTCTTTTGAACGACCATTGTCTTTCAAAAAATAAATCAATTCGTTATTCTGTTTCTGCTTCACTTTTTATTAAAGTCATTTTTAATGCTATGAAACCAATTGAACCTGCAAGAAGTGAAGCGACCAGTATAGCAATCTTCGAACTATTAATTATCTCAATATTTTCATATGCAAGCAAAGTTATAAAAATCGACATAGTAAATCCTATTCCTGCAAGAAAACCAACGCTGATAATTTGTTTCCATTTTAGTTCTTGAGGCAAACGACATAGACCTATTGTTGCTCCCAACAATGATAATAAAAATATTCCCAAGGGCTTGCCAATTGCTAGACCCCAAATTATTCCCAGGCTGTTGTTCTCAAGTAAACCTTTAAACATATCGGAAGCAATTGGAATGCACGTGTTGGCAATTGCAAATAATGGAAGTATAAAAAAGGCAACTGGTTTATGCAGAAAATGTTGCAGCTTGTAAGATGTTGATTTATCATCTCCATTTCCAAAAGGAACTGCAAATGCAAGCAGCACACCGGTTATTGTTGCATGCACACCGGAGTTAAGCATAAAAAACCACATAACTATTCCACCAGTAATATATGGAATTAAGTTCATAACTTTCAACCTGTTTAATATAAGTAGTGCTACAAATACTCCAAGTGAATAAAACAGATTTGAAAGAATAATCGTCTTTGTGTAGAATAAAGCAATAATAATTATTGCTCCAAGATCATCAACTACCGCCAGTGCGGTTAAAAAGATTTTTAAAGACGATGGAACTCTTTTTCCAAGTAAAGATAAAATTCCAATAGCAAATGCAATATCAGTTGCCATTGGTATTCCAGCTCCAGACTGCTCTGGAGTTCCATAGTTAAAAACAAGAAAAATTCCCGCAGGAACAATCATTCCACCTGCAGCAGCAAATAGAGGAAGGGAGGCATTTTTAATGTCTGATAATTCACCTATATAAATTTCTCTTTCCAGTTCTAGCCCTATCAATAGAAAAAAAATTGCCATTAAACCATCATTAATCCAGTGTGTTATACTGTGACTGCCAAGATAGTAATTCCAGATAGATAAATATTCATTTTGAAATTGAGAATTAGCAAGAAGAAGAGAAAGGACAGTTACTATTAGCAAAACAACTCCACCAGCTTTTTCGCTTTCAAAAAACTCATTAAACAGTTTTGACAGTTTCATTTTTGCTCCAGAACTTTTAAGAGAAATAATGCAATTACAATATAAAAATTTTACCTGTTAAAAGATAATTCGTATCCTGTGCTGAAAACAAAGGAGGTTGATATTCCAAAAATTAATTGTCTATCTCTTCCAATAATTGTCCAAAGCCCGGGCGAGAAGTTTCCGTATTTAATTACTCCCGGGTAAACATCGATCATACAGAAATATTCTTTTACTCCACTCATCACCAAAGAAAAAAGTAACGAATTATTTCTATCATAAAACACTCCTGCGTGCCAGCTGGTTTCAATTGTCCTCTGACGAAATTCATTTTCAAGATCAACAAGATGCTTGGTTTTAAAGCCAATTCCTACTGAAAGATTATCAGTCTGCTTAATCTTCTTTGATAAACCAAATAAAGCTCCCATTCCGTAACGGTAGAAGATTGAATATTCTTCAGAGAAAGGGAGTTTCCATTTCATCGAAAAATATTGTCCTGCAATTACTCTACCATTAGGAAAAGTAATAGCGGCTTGTAGAGACCAATCTGCAAGATTTAGTTTTTTGCTAAAGAATTCGTTAACGTTATCAAAGCTAAAGAGCAGAATTCCACCAAGATCAAAAATATAAATATCAGAAATTTCATCAACGCTGTAACCCTCATAAGGTCCCGTTTCCATAACTTCATTAAATAAATGTTGAGCCATTATTGTAATTGAAGAGAATAACCATGGAACAGGAAAATTTCTTTCTTCATACCATTCTTTCATTGCTGTATAAAGCATTCCGCCACCAATAAGATGCTGCTGGTAATTTGGAACCCATTGCATATTTTCTCTTGTGTAACTTATTGGCAAAAATTCAGTTCTTAAAAAACGATTCCATCCGTATTTGGAAATGCTTGTAAAAGGATCACCGAGATTTTTAAATACAGTCTTTGCCATTCTTGAATAATTATGGTCTGCAACTTTATTTGAAACCATTTGCAACTGGCACACATCATAACCCCCATTAATAAATAATGTGAGGGGATTGAACAAAGATTCGCTGCCATAGGATTTATTTGTATAAAAATACCTTGCCTGTGGTAGAGGAATACTTATAAAAAAGAAACTCAGAAGAAATATTTTTTTGATTGCACTCATGAAACTTTTTTTATTTGCTTTCAGACAGTATTTAGAAAATTTTTTAATTGGGTTGCAATATAATTTATCGCTGGATATTATAAATCTGAGGAAAATGAAATTCGTAACCATTTTTTATTTAGAAAAATTTTTACGAGATTAAATTGAGTTTTAAAAGATTCTTAAAATGCTTGAAATAATTAAACGCTGGAGTACGTCAGTACTACTTCTTCCTCTCTGTATTTATTTTGTATGGCACAGAGGAGAGATGTCGTTGCTGGATAATTTTCATCTTGTTTTTCATGAACCGGGACACCTTGTGTTCAGGTTCTTTGGTGATTTTATTCAATTCCTTGGTGGAACATTAATGCAATTAATTATCCCTACAATCTTAGTTTTTTATTGCTATAAAAAAAATCTTTTTGTACTAATGCAAGGGGCATTATTTATACTTGGACATAGCTTTATTAATATAAGCGTTTATGCAGCCGATGCCCGAACAATGCGCCTTCATCTTGTGGGTGGAGGAATTCATGATTGGCACTGGATGCTTTCAAGATTAAATATTCTTGAGTATGACCAGGAAGTTAGCTTTTTCTTTTTTGCGTTAGGAATATTAACGTTTTTGTTTTTGATTATTTCTCCTGCATTTTTTTATGAGAAGGAAAAACTTTTTTCGAGTATTGATGATCTCAAAGAGAATAGCAAGAAACAGATGTAATTTATTTTCAGTTTTTTCTTTCTTTACCAATTATGATTTTGCACAAGCATTTTAAAATCAATTACAGATTATGAACAGAATAATATTTTTTTTATTAGTAACTTTTCTTATTAATCCTTTACAGGCACAGTATGATACAATCAAGACTTATTATAATGATGGAACAATTGAAACCATAATTCCTACAAGAAAAAATATACGGGAAGGGGCAGCCAGGTTCTATTATCCCAATGGAAACCTGAAAGAAGAAAGATTATATAAAAACGGGAAGATAGAGGGACTGGTAAAAATATATTATGAAAATGGAATACTTAAAGAGAGTTACAATCTTGAAGGAGGAAAAAGACAGGGTCCTGCTGCTTATTTTGATTCAAGTGGACTTTTTCTATCTGAAATAATGTATGATGCAGGTTTACCTGTCAAAGAAGAATTTTCTGAAGATGAGGAGAAAGATTTTACCGAAGGAGGAATATTACCACCAGTTACGCCATTAACTTCACCAATTGAAGAAATGCTGGAGATAGATTCTACATATTATACAATTGCAGATACTATGCCCGAACCGGTTGAAGGTTGGAAGCATTTTGAAGATATACTCTATTATCCTGAAGCCGCTATACAAAACAGGATTGAGGGTGTTGTTAAAATAAAAGCACTTGTTAATGAACGTGGTGAAGTGGAAAAAACTGAAATCATTCAACAATTGGGTTATGGTTGTGAGCACGCTGCCGATATTATGGTTTATTATGCAAAGTTTAAACCGGGAATAAGAAAAGGAAAACGGGTTCCGGTTGAAATGGTTATAGATGTAGTTTTTAAATTACCAAAGTAGACTATTTGTTCTCAATAAGTTTTCCATCAACTACAGGCGTAAGGCACACAAGCGGATTATCCGGTACCCTGTAATATTGAAACACGCCCTCAAAAAGATCGAACTGTTTTCCTGCTTTCTCAAGTTTAGAAAATTGTCTGTATGTCATTCTTTTTCCGTGTTTGTTTTCCGGCGGCGAGAAAATTTTTGCAGAAGCAAAGTCATTTGCTGCTTTACTTTTTAAAAAAGTAATTTTTTCGTCATCACTGCCTTCTTGGTTATAAGAAACAGCTCTGAATTCATCAATTGTTCCATCGTTTATTACAAGGTAAAGATTTAATATTGTTTCTTCCATAGTCTAAAAAAATAATTTTAATTTTTTGGTTTCACCATTCTTTAATGAAAAATAAAAAAGAGCAAATGCGAGCACAATTGCCGACTTACACATAATACTTTCAATACTTCTGTTCAACTCTGGCAGACCGCTCCATCGCAGGATAAAAGAAAGGATTACAGGTACAGAAATAAATAACATAGCGGATAGAAGAACATTATTTAAATGAAGTTTCTTTTTGTCAATTGCGGTTCTTCTTTTATTAAAAAGGAAAATTATACTTACAAGTAAAGGAGTATAATAGAAAACTCCATACAAATCGCCAAGTGGATAATTATAAGTAGCATAAGTAACTGTGCATTGGGCAACAGTAAATTCATTTATCGTAAAAAAGTAATATACAACAAAGAAGAATGAAGGGATAAAAGAAAACCACATGAATTTGTTTCCGCTATTCCAGAAGTAAAGAATTATAACAAACATTAAAGGGGGAAGAAAAGAAATATCTGCGAACGCAATGTAAGCGGCTATTGAGGTTTTTACTCCAAATTGGCAGATTAATGCTTCCATAAATTGATAACCCATTAGCAAAAGAACGACCATTGTAGCAAGTTTATTTTCAAGTCTTCTGTTTGCAAATAACAGCATATTGATAAGCAACATTAATTCAATGCAAGAGAATAAGAGCGATACTATTCCATCCAACTTCAATTAGTTTTTCCAATAACTCTATATTTATAAATTTTTATGATTGCCATCGCAGAAAGGTTTGTTTTTTGAATGCTTGCAACCGCACCACCAAACTTGTTTTTCTTCGGTTATTTCTGTTTTAAAAGGAGCGAATTCAGTTCCGCGATGAGAACCATCGCAAAATGGTTGCTTTGAAGATTTTCCACAGGCACACCAGAAATATGTTCCCGGTTTAACATTAATTCCATATGGTGCTTTTTGTGATATAACAGGATCTGACATAACTTTCTCCAATTTGTTTTTTCTTATGAACAAACATAAAAAATCTTAAATCAAAATTAAATTATACATAAACTACCACTTAGTTTTATCTCTACCTTATTTTACTATGCTTGTAACCGTACAAAAAATAAACTATCATTCCAGCCACAAGCCATCCGCCAAAACGTATCCAGGTAATCCATGGTAAACCAAGCATTAGATAAAAACAAGCTATCATTCCAAGTATTGGTACAAACGGAACCAAAGGAGTTTTAAAACTTCTTTTTCTCTCGGGTTCTTTCTTACGCAAAATGATTATTCCCGCACATACAAGCACAAACGCAAACAAAGTTCCTATGTTTGTTAAATCAACCATTTCATCAATACTTGTAAACATTGATGTTATACCAACGACAAGACCGGTCAGAATTGTAGTAACGTAAGGTGTCCTGTACTTTGGGTGAACTTCTGCAAATTTTTGAGGAAGCAACCCATCTCTTGCCATTGAGAAAAATATTCTTGGTTGTCCTAACTGAAAAACAAGTAGTACAGCGGTGTGTGCCACGATAGAACCGAAAGCAATGATTCCCACAATCAGGTTTCCCCAGTTCTCAATATTAGCATATTGAATAGCAAGTGTAAGCGGCTCAGCTTGCTGTGTTGCAAGTGTTTGAACAAGTTCTTTGTAAGGAATTATTCCTGTAAACACCCCGGCTACCACAATATATATTATCGTGCAGATAATTAGTGAACCAATTATTCCAATGGGTAAATCTCTTTTGGGATTTTTTACTTCTTCAGCAACAGTTGATACGGCATCAAAGCCAATGTAGGCAAAGAAAACAATGGCTGCCCCTGCTTGTATTCCCGCCCAACCGTTTGGTGCAAATGGAGTCCAGTTTTGTGGTTTAACATAATGAACTCCAACAAAAACAAAGAAAGCAAGAATGACAAGTTTGACCATTACCATTGCAATGTTGGTTCTTGAACTTTCTTTAATTCCAATTACTAAAACAATTGTAATAACTGCAACTATTAACATTGCAGGCAAATTAAAGACAACAGGAATTCCTAAAATATTTGGTGCTGATTCAAACAAGCCGGGAATTTTTGCAGCCGTTCTATAATCGGTTGACATCCAATCGGGAATGTGAACTCCAAACCCAGCAACAAAAGTCTTGAAATAATTTGCCCAGCTAATTGCAACAGCAACATTTCCAACAGCATATTCAATTATCAAATCCCATCCGATAATCCAAGCAATAAATTCACCAAGCGTTCCATATGAATAGGTATAAGCACTTCCCGAGATTGGTACCATAGCTGCAAACTCTGCATAACATAATGCAGCAAACCCACAAGCAATTGCAGTAAGAATAAAGGAAACTATTAAAGCTGGACCAGCTCCTGGTCTTGCTATGTCTCCCGCAGCAGCAGTTCCTATCGTTGCAAAAATTCCAGCGCCAATAATACCGCCAATCCCAAGCATCACAACATCAAAGGCTCCAAGAGCACGTTTTAGAGACTTGTTGTCTTTTTCGCTTTCACCGATTATTGAATCGAGAGATTTTGTTTTGAATAATTGTTTTATCAAGCTCGCTCTTATTTGGGATATTTGCCAAATAATTTTACCAATCCCCTGTGTATTTTATGAGGAAAAGCTAATGGCTCAAGAAACATAATTGCACAATATCCGTGAATTAAATTTATATCTTTTTCTTTACAGTAGTTAATTGCTTCGGGAGATTCTGCTCCTTTTTGTAACCAGATATTTTTTATGCCAAGTTCTTCTGCCTGCATAATTGCAGCCTGTGATGAATCTGGCTTAACGTTAATTATCACAGCTTCAACTTTTTCAGGAAGCGATTTTAAGTCGGAAAAACAGTTATCTCCTTCGATTATTCCGCTTTTAAAGTTTACTGGAAAGACTCTCAATCCTTTGCTTTTGAATTCTTTGTAAAGAGCATTTCCGAATTTATGCTTGTTTTGTGATACTCCAACAATAGCAAAGGATTTGGAGCTCATAAACTTGTTTATAGAATCTTTTGTAACCATTTTTAATATTTTTACTTTATGAACGAATCATTGTTAGTAACATTTTGAATTTTTTATTTGCATTCAAGGAGTGAGGAATATTTGCCTGCATAATAATAAAGTCACCACCTTTTAATATGTGAGGTGTTCCGCCAATTATTATTTCTGCTTCTCCTTCAAGCACTTGAACCATTGCGTCATAAGGAGCTGTATGCTCGCTTAGTTTTTGTCCTTCATCAAATGCAAAAAAAGTAACCGTTCCGATTTTCTGATTAACAATAGTTCGGCTAACAACAGACCCGGTTTGGTAATCAGCAAGATTAATTATTTGATGAACTTGTTCGGTGAAATTATTTGTGTCCATATTTTTTCCTGTTATTGGTTTTGTAAAAGATATTTCTGCAGGAACATTACAATTGACCAACCATAATAATCTCTGTTACTTTTTTTTCTGAAACCATGTCCCTCATCTTTTGCAAGCAGATACCAGACATTACCGCCATTCTTTCTAATAATCGATACAATTTGTTCAGCTTCGCTTGCAGGAACACGTGGATCGTTCAAACCCTGAATTACAAACATAGGTTTAGTTATTTTATGCGCATTGTTTGTTGGTGCAATTTTTAATAAATATTCTCGCATTGCAGGATCTCTTTCATCGCCGTATTCAACACGTCGTAAATCTCTTCTGTACTCAGACGTGTTTTCGAGGAAAGTAACAAAGTTACTTATTCCAACTATGTCAATTCCACAAGCAAGTCTATCATTAAAATTTGTCATAGAAGCAAGTACCATATAACCGCCATAAGAGCCGCCAATTACTCCTACTTTTTTTGCATCAAGGTCCGATTGAGTTGCAATCCAATCTAAAAGTTTTCCAATATCTTGAACGGATTCTTCTCTTTTAAATCCGTTATCCATTGCAAGATAAGATTTTCCATAACCAGTTGAACCGCGAACATTAGGACAAATTATTGCTATTCCCAATTCAACAACTCTGTATTGTATTTCAGATGAAAAGCCCGGAATGTATTGACCTTCGGGACCTCCGTGAATATCTATCAATACAGGGAATGGTCCTTTTTTGTTTTTAGGTTTATAAATAAATGCCGGAATTTCTCTTGGCTTTCCATCAACAATATCGAAAGTTGGATAATGAATAAGTTCAGGCACGACAAAATTAGAGGTATTTAATCCGCCAACTTCCGAATAAGTCCAACGTGTTAAAGAAAAGTCATTCATATTTAATGAATAAACATCACCCGGATTTTGTGGTGTATTAATTGTCAATGCAACCTGGTTATCATCCTCCGTGAATGCAAGACTTCCAATTGTACCCACCGGCATCCCTGGAACAAGAGAATACTTTTTAGTTTTCGTATCCATTAAATAAAGTTTATATATTCCATCATCATTAACTGTAAAGAGAAGTTTATCTCCTTTGTGAGAAAGAGAATAACCTGCAACATCCCAATTAATTTCGTTTGTTAGCTCTGTTATTTTTTTTGAATTAAGATCATAATATTTTAATTTTTTGAATTCATTATTTTCATCTGAAAGGAAATAAATTCCATTTCCATCTTTACTCCAGGTTCCTCCGCTGTATGATATTTTTTCGGCAGAAGGATTTATTTGTGTTAGTTCACCAGAACTAATATCAAGTATGTATAAATAACTCTCATTTGCAGAAATATAATTTCCTACAATTAATTTTGTATCATCAGACGACCAATCTGTTGCACCCCACGAACCACCTTTAGATAAAATCATTATTGGGTTTTGATAACTTTCAAGATTGGTAGTGTAGATGTCATAATCTCTTCCATTTCTTTTAGTGCTTGTAAATACAAATTTATCTCCTTTGTGCGACCAGATAATTCCACCGTTTAAGGATTTTCCATCAGTTAGCAATTTGTAAGAGCCATCATTAAGATTGAAATAGTAAATCTGTGCATATTCATTTCCGCCTATATCTTTTAAATAAAGAAATCCATTTTGATTTTTATCGGGACAAACAGCGGCTCCACCAATAGGTTCCGGGAAAAATGTTATTTGAGTTCTCGCACCACCGGGTTTTTTAACATGATGAATTTGAGCAGTCTCTCCAAAGCGAGTGGCTATCAACATTCCATCGCCATTTGGAAGCCAATCAACATAACCCGCAGAACGTGTGCTTTGATACTGATACATTTTCTCTACCAGTTCTTGTGGGATTTGCGGAATATTTTCTATTACAAGATTTCCTTGTTCGCGACGCTCAACCTGTGAAAAAGAAATGTAAGAAAATATAAATAGGATTAATACAAAAAATCTTTTCATAATAATTCTCTTAACTAATTGATGAACTTTTTTCTTTTAAAATTAAACAGTTCATTCTTCTTAACCAAAGCATTTAGTATAATTGTCAGTTTTTAAGCGTATATTTGTA
>CAZQSR010000022.1:19381-24859 GCA_964596145.1 uncultured Ignavibacteriaceae bacterium | reverse complement strand
ATTTACCATTAACCCATTCTTTGAAATAAATATTATAGTCTTTACTAGCTGCGCCTGTTATCGTAAAATAAACAAAATCAATTATTTTATTTTGCGAAACATTAATTACTTTAAATGTTGCATCTTTCGGTGGAACAATTTCACCAAAGGCTAAAGTATCCTGTACCGAAGTACTTACAACATTATTGCTGAATTCTATTACGTAATCATCTGGCATATTAATACCGCTTAATGTTGTATCTTCACTTACAATAAACCTTCTAAATGTCAGCTTAGGAGGACTAGTAAATGTAACTCCCTGCCAACCGGTTGTCAAAGTATCAGGAACAACATCACGATAATTATTTAAATTTACTCTAAAACCATGAACGATAGGAGTTTCTCCTTTAAGCACTGTTTCTTTATTAATAAGAGTATCATATGTCCCGATAAAGAAAGTTGTATCAGTTGTGTAAGTTTTTCCATTTATTACAATCTGAACACCTTTTGGAACATTTACTAGCTGACCTGGTTTTACGATTTGTCTTAATCCTGTAGATGGAATGTAAATCGTATCAGGAGTAATCATATCAATCAGTGACCAGTTTTTTGTAAAGCCTTGGTCTGAGCTATCTTCAAAAATAATCTGGTAAATATTTCCATCCCGTACAAGTTTATCATCAACTATCTCAAGAGTTGCAGTACCTGTACCACGGAAATTTTGTAACTTTTGAATTTGTGAACCTGAAGCTCTATTGTAACCAATAGGCCAATCACCAGGAGTAATGAATCCAGTATTTTCATCAGGTATTAAAACACCGGAAGAAGTTCTAATAATAGTTTTTGAATTCTCTTCAGGAAAGACATCTTTGGATTCATCACCTGCATCATATGCACAAACAGCATAAAAATATTTTACACCTTTAACAACATTAGAATCAACAAATCTGTTGACAATTCCGCTATTACTACCAAGATAATAAGTAATGCCGCCCAAAGATTCAAATAGGGCTGGTGAAGGATAGAAGAAACCCTGTACTGTATCAACCAAATCAAATTGTGCAATAGGTTTATAGAATTTTAATATTCCATATCCATCTGTCATAGTAAAAGCATCGCGGAAAGCTTCTTCAGTAGCTCTGTAAATTTTATAACCTTGAAAATCTTTTTGCTTGGTAATAAAATCTTTTGAATTTTCAGTTGGTTTTCCATCCCAGTAAATTATGACTTTACCATTTTCCTGCGTGATGGTAATTTTAGGTTTTTTGGGAGGTTGAGGGAATTTATAACCCGCATTATAAATTTGTTGAACTGTATTTTTGCTTCTGAAAATATCCTGTCTGTCTTCACCAAAAAGAATAGCTATTGAAAATCTTTCAGTCTTTGTAGGCAACAATGGGAAAAATCCTGATGCATATAAGAAATCACCATCCTGTGGTTGTGGAGAAATAACATCAAATCTTCCTGGTGTCATCCTTGTCCAGAGTAATTCATCATCACTCATATTTGGAGAAGCCCCTACATTAAAAAAGTTGAATGCAGTTAAACCAATTAAATCTGATTCATCAATATCAACTTTACCAAAATTTGGTTCTCCCTGATCAGGAATTCCATTTCCTTCAGTTCCATTAGCATCCGCACCAAGATAACCATCATCAGAAGGACCAACACCATCGCTTCCAACATCATCTGTTGCTGGATCCCAATCACCATCTTCATCTCCCAAATAATGAGACTTTAAAACAATCTGTCCCTGAGGAGTTTGAATCCAGCTAGATACTACATTACCTGCATCATTGTCTCTTCTTTCGTCAATAAGTGGATCATTAACTCCGGCGCCTGTAAAATAGTTTTTATATCTGACACCAATTGCTCCAGATGGTAAAGGCCATTTATAATATGCTACCAAATGGATAACCATGTTCTCATCAATCAAACCATCAAGATCATCATCCAAACCATTATAAGCAGAAGTATCAGGGATTGCGATTGTCCCGTTCAAAATTGAAGCAATAAATCCTTCTCCACGAAGTCTGGTTACACCGGGAACTATTTCATATTTAACTCCTAGTGAATATAAAACATTTGTTCCTGGTTGAATTGTAACAACTGTTCTTTCATATGTTAAAGAATCAATTAAAACTACTTTATCTCCAACGTTCAACAATCGGCTGGTTGAATCAAAATCAGCTGCAGTAAATCTGGGTGAATTTGGATCAGGTGAGTCATTATCATTATCTATTCCATCGAAAGGATTACCCGGAGATTCAAGGAATGCATAAGCACACCAACCTGTTTTCTGTCCTTTATTTCCTATACCATCATTATCCCACGTATATGTAATAGAATTTCCAACATCAAACGAAGCAAGATCATCTCCGCTGTCTCCATCACCACCAACAACACCACCAACAACAGTTCCGAAGTTAGTTTTCTTGTAAACGGTTCCACCTTCGTTAGTGATATCATATAACCAGAAAATAGCATCCTGAGCAAGAAAACTTGACCACTGGAATCCTCTGACTTTCATCTTCAATCCCATTCCTTTTCTTGTTGGGTCTTTTGGGTCAGGAACGAAAGCTGTATTAAACTCATCATCAGTGTTATCATCAGCAACAAAATAACTTTCCTGTGTAGCGTTTTGTATCCCTCTGCCAAAATAACCATTCCATTGTGTTACACCTTCTTTGTCTTTCCAATCAGGATGGTCAACCCAACCTTCGATAGGCCAGGTATCGGGCAAATGACTCATTGCAGGAGATTCGCTATTTGGATTAACATAACCGGCTATCGGATTCCATCCTCTGAATGTTCCGGTAATAGGATTCTTTTCATCAGATTGGCCAGTTCTTGGACCTCTTGATATGGTAACAGAATGAAGAATTCTTCCAAGACGATCATTGATCTCAACACCAACCATAGGTGTTAAATCACCAATATAATTAAACCCAGAGCCAAGAGGCCATTCACCTCGGATATCTATTCCAGTATTAAATCCAGCTAATGCACCGTCATTCTGAAAAGATAAACCAACACGATTTCCTTTATGAAATCCTTTTTTTAGTAAAGTTGGATCACCTCTTTGAGCTAATAAAGAAAAGTTGAATAGTGCAAAATTCAATAAAATAAAAATTAAAAAACTCTTTTTCATAAAAACACCTTTATCAATTAGAAATTATAAGAAACACCAAGTTCAACTCTCCTTGGTTCAGAGAATCGACCCGGGTCTGTATATAATTGTTCCAAGTTCTTTAAATTATAAAGTTTTGGATTAATCTTTTTTGCTTCAAGTAAACCAAAACTAAAATAAGGATCTCCTGTATCGCTATTAACATTACGAGGATTTTCTAAATCCAGAAGGTTATATACTTTTAAGAAAACAGTCAATACAGTTGAGCCAATTTCAAAATCTTTATATGTTCTTAAATCTATATTAAAGATCGTTGGTTTATCTGCACTATTTCTTGGAAAGCCATTCTGAGTTACCCTTGTGTTTTTATTTACTGAAGGAGTATATGGCTGTCCTGAATAGAAGTTACCAATAATTGAGAAGCCATAATCTTTAGGAACAGAATAAGCTACTGAAATATTAAGAGTATGAGTCTGATTCCAATCCAAAGGAGCTATAAATGTTTCTGGTAATGCTCCACCAAGTACTGCATTTCTAGCATCGGAAGGGTTGGAAGCATTTCCTTTAGTTTCTGAATAAGTATAATCGAGATTTGCAGCCAATCCACCACCAAATCGCTTTTCAAATTTGATAATGAAACCTTTTGAAAAACCAAAATCTGAATTAGTATATTTACTATAACTTTGAGCTCCTCCAAAAACCAGAATATCTTCTGTTTGAGTACCTGTTAAATCTCTGAAATCTTCAAAGAACACTGTAGCATCAATTGCCATATCACTTCCAATTTGCTGCTGCAAACCAATTTCACCTTTTACTGTTTTTTGTGGTCTTAAATCGGCATTACCAAACAAACCCTGGTTACCTGAACCAGAACCAAGTTCAAATTCAGGGTTGTTGTATAACAACTCATAACTTGGCAACTGGAAAAAATGACCATATGAAAAGTGAATAACACCTTTATCACTGATTGGGAAAGCCAAACCAATTCTTGGACTGAACTGATATTTTATTGAAGCTTTTTTATACCAGTATGACATTCTGTCTCCAACAGTTTTAGTCCTTTCACCAATATCCTGAACACCATTTCCATTATTATCAAAAAATTGGTTTGCTGGTTTGAGTGGATTATTAATATTTGGATCAGAAGGGTCTGAAAGAATAACACCATCGGGATCGAATGCGTCGAAACGAACACCAATATTAAATATCAAATTGAATGCTTCGAATTTTGATTGAACATATCCAGAATATTCTCTTGGTTTATGGAGATATTCATTATTCTCGGTGGTAGTGATTGGGGGCACCATAACACTAAAAGGATTAACTTCTCTTCCGGTAGCGTCAATTAATGGAATAAGATTTATTGAATGAGAATAAACACGAAGCATTTTATATTCTCCACCAACCTGAAGTGCAATTTCATTATTGACTTGTGAAGAGAAATCTAATTTTGCTGAATATGTCCCTGTATTCCTGTAGAACCTGCTGTAATCTGTTCCACCCACTGCAAAATTATATGGAGGATTTTGCAATAATCTGTTATCAACGTATTGAGTTTTGTGAGTTGATTCGTCTGTATAAATATCTTCAAACAAATAGTGCTTATACTGTGTATAAAAATATGATAAATTAAAAGTATAAAAACTTGATGAAGAGATAGCGTGATTAACATTAAATGTGGTTGCATAACCTAAACGGAAGCGTTTAAGATTGTTATCAGGAGTAAGTTTATTGTAGTGATTATAATCCTGATAATTCTGCTTGTCTATTATATGATTAATAGAAAATCTTAAATTTCCAAGTGCACGAAAAGTTAATTTACCCTGACCATAAATTCTTTCATTTGGATTCATCGAAACAAAACTGCTATCCCCGTTTTTTGTTATATCAAATCCACCTGTCTGACTATTTTCTCTTGAAACATCAGTAGTTAAATAAGATTTAATTCCAAATAAATATCCGCTGTTATAAAAATATCTTCCATTTAAAAAGAAAAAGAGTTGTTCGGGAATAACTGGACCGCTAAAACTTCCTTCAAAATTTCTAATAAAAGTCGGATTGATTTTAGTGATGTTCCAGAATACATTATCACGGTTTGAAGCATATTGACCAATATAACTTTGGAGTGTACCAGTAAATCTATTGTCACCATCTTTTGTTACAATGTTAACAACACCTGACATTGCCTGTCCATATTCTGCATTAAAAGCACCGCTGATAACCTGTAATTCCTGAATCGAATTAGTGCTAATATCAATAACATTGCTGCCATTGTAAGAGTCAGTCATTGGAACGCCATCTATGCGATAAGAGATTTGTCCGCTTCTACCACCTCTTATGTGAAGATCGCCTCCACTGCCTTTGGTTAT
>CAZQSR010000022.1:0-19362 GCA_964596145.1 uncultured Ignavibacteriaceae bacterium | reverse complement strand
CATCGTTAACAATAGAAGTTGAAGCTGTCATATCTTTTTGAATCAGTGGTTTGATTGCTGTAACTACAACTTCCTGTATCTGCAGAGTAGTTTCCATTAACTCAAAATCTATTTTTGTAGTTAAATCAACTGATACTTTAACATTTTGAACTGTCATTGTATTGTAACCTATCGCAGATGCTTTAAGTGTGTAAACACCGGGACGAATGTTGAGAATATTGTAAATTCCATCAACATCAGAAGCAGCACCCTGAGTAGTACCTTCCACAACAACTGTAACAAATGGAAGAGTTTCTCCTGTAGTCTTGTCTGTAATCTTTCCTGAAATTTTACCTGTTTGTGAAAGCAGGAAAGAATTAAATATTACAACAATAAAAAAGACTTTAATTGATTGTAAAATCAACCTCATTTAAGCCTCCGAAATTTTTTTGTTTCTGAATCGCATGAAAATATAACCAGTCATATCTTTTTTAGTTAAAACTAATTACTTTTCAAATTTTAATGGTTAATATAAAGATAGGATAATTATTTTCAAACTATAATTATTAAACAATTTAAAAGATGGATTATATCAACTATTATCAGTCAACCGCTTTTGAAGAGATTCAATTTTCTCTTCAAGTTGTTTTATTCTTTTTGCATAGTCTTCAAGGTTACGATAATGAGCTTCTAACTTCATCGCTTCTCTTGCAGGTTTTAATGGTGAGCCCATATAAGTACCCGGTTGAGTAACTGATTTTGATACACCTGATTGTGCAATAATTATAGTTTTATCAGCAATCTCAATATGATTAATAAATCCAACCTGACCGGCAATCATACAATTGTTTCCAATCTTAGTACTTCCTGAAATTCCTGTCTGAGCAGAGATTACAGTGTTTTCTCCAATCGTAACATTGTGCGCAACCTGGACAAGATTATCGAGTTTAGTTCCCTTTTTAATAACAGTCGAACCAATTGCAGCTCTATCAACCGTAACATTAGCACCAAGCTCTACATCATCCTCAATAACAACATTTCCAATCTGAGGAATTTTAATGTATTCACCTTTTTCATTTTGAAAAAAACCAAAACCATCTGAACCAATTACAGTTCCGGGATGAATTATTACTCTTTTCCCAATTTTACAATTTTCCCGAATACTAATGTTTTGAAATATTATTGAATCATCATCAATGGAAACATCATCAAGTAAAACTGTGTTATGAAAGATTTTTACATTCTTACCTATTTTACAATTAGCTGAGATTACAACATTTTTTCCAATAGCAGTGTTTTCACCAATTAGTGCAGATGGATGAATAAAAGCTGAAGAGTCTATTCCTTCAATAAATGGAAGTGATGAAAAATATTTTATCAGTACTTTAAAAAAAGCTTTGTTTGGTTCATCAACAACCAGATAAGTAATATCATTTCTTGATTGTTGAAATTTCTTTTCCACAAATATTGCTGAAGCTTTTGTTGATGGAAAATATTTTTCATACTGCCCAAGATACAAGAATGTAAGTTCCCCTTGTTTGGCATCCTGAATTCTTGCAACATCAGTAATAGAAAGCCCTTCATCACCAATTATTTTGGCATTAGTCAGAAGGGCAATTTCTTTTATAGGAATATTCATTCTTTATTGCTTCTTTAAAAGCTGTAAAACTTTGTTTGTTATATCAAATTTTTCTTTAGCATAAAGAATTGCAATTTGCCCGCTTTTATCAAACACAAAGTCAAGTTCTTCTTCTTCAGCAACTTTTTTAATAATTGTAAAAACCTTATTCTGAATAGGTTTCATTAATTCATCCTGTTTCTGAAAAAGTTCTCCGTTAGTGCCGAACTTTTTTTCCCTGTATTCAACTATTTTTTGTTCTAATTTAATTAATTCAGATTCTGTTTCAGCACGGACAATATCAGACATTATTAATTTACGTTTTTCATAATCATCGTATTTGGTTTTCCATTCGCCTTCTAATTTTTTGATTTCAGACTGCCATTCGTTTACAAGCGCATCTATTTGCTGACGTGCATCCTGTGCATCCGGCAACTGATCCATAATTGCATCCGAATCAACATAACCAATCTTAGCCTGCGAATATGAATTGATGCTTATAAAAAATATTAAAGCTGCTACAAAAAAAAGTTTTGACTTCATAGTCTCACCTTATCATTTAATAATTTCAGATTTGTAATATCCTAATTTTTATTTTCCTCTTTTAAGATAATCGAGTACTTTAAAAGTTATATCATATGTAACATCTGCATAAAGCAAAATGATATCTCCGCTTTTATCAAAAACAAATTGCATTCCTTCGTTTTTTGCAACTGTTTCAATTGCAAGGAAAACTTTTTCTTTTACTGGTTTTAAAAGTTCTTCCTGTTTCTTATATACTTCGCCTGTTCCTTGTGAAAATTTTTGTTTGCGGAATTCTTCTATGACCTGTTGTTGCTGAACAAGCTGTTGTTGTGCAGCAAGTTTCTTATCTTCTTTCATATTTGTTGATTGCTTCTGATAATCCTGATATGATTGTTGTAAAACAGCAGTCATACTATCAAGCTGGTTATTCCATTTATTAATTAATGCATCTAATTCACCCTGAGCTTTAATAGCTTCGGGTAATGCTTTAAGAATAACTTCAGAATCAACATAACCAATTTTAATAGGTGTTGAATTTGTTGTTTGAGTCTGTGCATTTAACCCAATCAATGAAATAAAAAATAAAACAAATAATATATTTTTTTTCACTTGTATACCTTTATATAATTTAAGTAATAAAATTAAAATCCTCTTCCAAATTGAAAGTGGAAGAGCCACGCAGGACTTTTTCCATCAACCAATTTTCTATCAAACCCGTAACCAAGGTCAAAGCCAATTAATCCAATTGGGTTAATCATAATTCTTGCACCAACACCAAGACTCCTTCTAAGTTCAAAGGGATCAGTCGTGCTCAAGCTCGGAAATACATTTCCTGCTTCTGCAAAAGTAAGCAAATAAAGTGGAATTGGCTCAAGCGAAACTGCAAATCTTAGTTCCGCAGTGTATCTTGTAGAAACTTTTCCACCATACACATCACCATAAATATTTATCGGACCAACTGTTCTGTCATCATAACCACGCAACGGAGTAGTTGCAATTACCAATCCGTTTCCGCCCATATAAAAATAATCAAATGGTTGGATAGGAGTATTAGCTTCAAGTTCTTTCATATAACCAAGATCTGCACAGGAATAAAAAACTAATCTGTTTGAATTTAATAATCTTTTGTACCATTCTGCTTTAAAAGATATTTTGTAGTAATCAACATCACCGGGTAAAAACGGACCACCAGAAATCTCTGCATCAAGACCAACATTTGAACCTATTGAAGGAAAAATCGGGTTATCGATATTTTTTCTTGAAATACTTAAACCAAGTGTATATTGCTGGAATTTACCTTCACGATAATAACTTCCACCATTCAATACGTTGTTGTACTGATATCTTAAAGATGCCTGAACATAAAAATAATCATCAGGCCATTTCAATCTTCTGCCAAGTCTTAGAGAGCCACCTGATTGCCTTAAGTCATAAATGTATTGTTGGCGTGTATCGAATACATCGAATCCGAATGAAGTTGGACTATCAAACATCCAGGGTTCTGTAAATCCAAGCGAAAAAGTTCTGTAATAATTACCCACCCCAAATTGCCAGTTAAAACTCAACACCTGTCCACCACCGAGAGAGAATGGTTCAGTAATTGAAAAATTTGTTAAAGTAATACCAACAGCTCCACTAAAGCCATAATAACCGCTATAACCAATAGAAGCATTCAGATAATCGCTTGATTTTTCTTCAACCTTGAATGCAACATCAACGGTGCTATCATTTACTAATTGATAATCGACACCTTCCTGATAAAGTTTTTCTACATTAAAGTATTGGAGATTGGCAAGCTGTTGTAAACTTCTGAACATTAATGCACGATTAAAATAATCTCCTGGAATGGAATATAGTTCTCTTCGGATAACTTTGTCTTTTGTCTTATCGTTTCCACTTATATCAACTTTACCAATTTTAAATTGATTTTTTTCACTAATCTGAATAAGAATATCAATGGAATCTTCGGCAACTTTTGTTTCCTGTGTTTTAAGATTAAATGTCAAATAACCATTATCAAGATAAAGAGAAGCAATGTCTGTTTGTTTTTCATTACCTCTAAGGTTGCGATTAAATTTTTCAAGATCGTAAACATCGCCTTTAAGAAAATCTAATCTTTCTGTAAGAAATTCACTTTTGTAAATTGTATTTCCTTCCCACGAGATATTTCTGACTTTATATTGTGAACCTTCATACACTTTCACGAATATTTTCATATCTTTTTTATCGTTATAATATACAAGCGAATCAGATATTATTTCTGCATCGCGATAACCATTTTTTTTATAAAATTTTTCAATCAGTTTTTTGTCTTCTTCATATTTGTTTTTATCAAACCTTGCGCTAGCCCAGAATTTCCACCACTTTGCTTCTTCGGTTTCGGAGAATTCACTTTTCAAATCACTTTCAGAAAAATTGTAATTACCGATAAAATGAATTTCACGTACAGTAACTCTATCATTTTCTTCAATTTCTAATTTAAGTAAAATTCTATCTTTTACTTTATTAACAACAGTGAAAGAACCATTTTCAGGTTTATCATATTCAGTATTATATTCTTCTGCAAGGTTCTTCTGATTTCTCCATGTGATAATCAATTTACTTGATGTTGAGTCGGAAGTAAAAAATTCAAAATATTTTTCATTTATTTTTGCGTTAAAGTAACCATCTTCTTCATACTTTTTTATAAGACGTTGTTTAAGTTTTGCCACTTCCTGTGGTTTAAGTATTTGTCCACGAATAAAAGTAATTTTTCCTTCTATATCGCTATCACTAAGTTCATCATTACCTTCAAACACTACTTTTTCAATTCTTGGATATTCATCAACTTTAATTAAAAGAAAAACGCCATCGGCAACTTGTTTTTCAATAATTATCTGTACATCGGAAAAAATATTTAATGCCCATAGCCTTTTAATGGCAGTCAATGTCTGATCGCCGGGGATTTGTATTTCATCACCTGTTTTTAAACCGCTGTTTGTAATAATTGTCTGAGGGTTAGCTGATTTATTTCCTTCAACAGCAATTCCAAGAATTTTATAGCTTGATGTTGTAAGCTGAGGGAAATTATTTATACTGAATAAGAAAACTATGAGTAATGAAAACTTTAACGAATATTTATACATTAAAAACCTTTGAGTTCTGTTTAATCTGCTCACTAACTTTGCCAAATCTTCTTTCACGCTTCTGGTATTGACGAATGGCATCATATAATTGTTCCCGCCTGAAGTCAGGCCAGTAACATTCTGTAATAACTATTTCAGAATAAGCAATCTGCCATAATAGAAAATTACTTACTCTCATCTCCCCGCTTGTTCTGATTAAAAGATCAGGATCAGGAATACCTTTTGTTGTAAGATAATCGGAGAATAATTTAGAGTTTACTTCGCTTCCCTGAAGTTTTTTATTTTTAATATCAGCAGCTATTTTTTTAACAGCTTCCAATATTTCCCATCTTCCGCTGTAACTTAGAGCAAGTACAAGATTAAGAGATTCATTGTTAGCTGTTTTTTCCATCGCATCTTTAAGCTGAACCTGGACAGCTTCAGGTAATGACTTTAAATCACCAATAGCAAGTAACCTTACATTATTCTTATGCAACTCATTTATTTCTTTTCGCAAAGTTTTTACTAACAGACGCATTAAAGTAGAAACTTCTTCCTGGGGTCTGTTCCAATTCTCTGTTGAAAATGTATAAAGGGTAAGATATTTTACTCCAACCTCAGTACAGGCTTTTACAACTTCCCTTACTGATTCAACACCAACTTTATGTCCGGCAAATCTCGGCAAACCTTTACTCTTTGCCCATCTTCCATTTCCGTCCATAATTATGGCTATGTGATTTGGAATCTTTCCTGATTCTTTTATTGTATCAACAACACTTATTGATGCTTTTGTTTTTGACAATCTTTTTCCTTAAAAAGATTTAACCTTATTTAAATATTAAAATTTTTTTAGAGCGTAAATATACTATAAACTACTTAATTTATCGGCGAAAAGTAAACAATTATTGTAATTGAAAGAAAGGGTAAAAAAGAATAGACTAAAATTGTGGTAATAAATATAATTTAATTAACATAACGAAAATTTGAACTTTCTTCTTCGTAGAATGAATTGAATAAATCCAATTCTCTGGTATCTGTAAGAGCGATTAGTTTAAGATTAGCGAGATTGCCTTCTTCGAGTGAAGAAATTAATTGCTTAAATGATTTATAGAATTGTCGTGGTATTCCTACAAAAAGATAAACATTCTTTTTTGAATATCTTGTCCTTCTTGTAGAAAGATATCTTATTTTTTCAAGAATATTTTTGTTTGTAAGATCACTTTCATCAAGACAAAGGCCTATGGCGTAATCCTTTTTACTTCTTCCGATTGCATCTATTTCATACGAACCAATATTTGGAGGTTCAGAAAGATATTTGCTGTACTTTCTTCCGGTAAGAGTATAACCACTTCTCCAGAAATGATTAATTAAAAGATCAAGCAAACGTTTTTTCTTTGAAGAATTCATCATCACAAACTTTTAATTAATTCCATTCCGGTAAAATTGGAATGACCGGTGTAAAATGACTACCATTAAGAATGCGAATATTTGCAATCTTCCTGTAATAAAATTCTTTTATTTCAGAGGATGAAGAGGATTTTCCATAAATTACTTTACATCCATCAGTGGAGGTTGAAATAAAGTAAGGGTCAATTACTACTTCACTTAATCCATAAAAGAAACGAATTTTATTTCTGTCTCTTATTGCTTTAGAAAATATTTCACTTTTCATTTTTGCTCCTTTTATTAAAACCACCTGACAACTCCAACTACTACTCCTGCAATTGAGAATGATTGATTTTCTGTAACCTCAATCGGAGAATATTTTTCGTTCTCAGGCAATAATTTAATTTCATTATTATTTTTAAAAAATCTTTTTACTGTTGCATCTTCATCAATCAAAGCAACAACAATATCATTATTATTTACTTCTGTTCGAACAGCTACCACAACGTAATCACCTTCAAGAATTCCTGCATTAACCATACTATCACCTTTTACCTTTAGAGCGAAATAATCGTTTGAAGGTTTAATGAAATTTGGGTCTACAACCAGGTTCCCCTCATAATTTTCTAATGCAGCAACGGGGTTTCCCGCAGCAACTCTGCCAAGAATTGGAATTCTAACAAGCGATCTCTCAAGTTCCATTGTAAAATCTTTTTCAATGCCAGAACCTGACTCGGTTATTACAGAGATTCCTCTGCTCGCGTTACTTTCAATATTGAGATATCCTTTTTTTACAAGAGCATCTAAATGTCGCTTAACGCCAAATGTTGAAGAAATTCCAAACTTCTTTCCAATTTCTCTTAAAGTTGGCGGATAACCACTTTCTTCTTTGAAATGAAGAATAAAATCAAGTATTTCCTGTTGTCTGTCTGTTAGAATATTTTTCATATAGTGTCCAAATGTTCACTACAAAAATAGTGAACAAACGTTCACGTGTCAAGTGATTTTTATAAAAAATTTAAAAGAACAAAAATTTTTCTGTATTTCTTTTCAATAATCGAATTTTTTAAGAAATTCTTTAGTTTTAGTCTTAGAAATGAAATATTAGAAGAAGGTAACTTATCTGAAAAAGAAAAATTACCTTTAATTGAATTGGTTATTTGTTATAATTATTTCATTCGCTTAATGAATTCGTCAATATCAATTCTATTCACTTTTTCTATTGGTCTGCCAAGAAAAAGCTGTGCTATATCTTTGAACTTTGTTGGAATATCACTCACATAATATTCAACATTGCCAAGACTTGACGAATTTGTAAGCAAATCCAGTTTGGTTAATTCTTTTTTTACTGCAATAGCAGCGGCAACTCCGCTATCAATCAATTTTACTTTATCTCCAACAACATCCTGGATAACATTTACGAGAATTGGATAATGTGTACATCCAAGTACAAGAGTATCGACATCTACTAATTTTAAGTCAGTTAAATATTCTTCTGCAATTGTATAAGTTGCTTTGTGAGTCATCCAACCTTCTTCTGCAAGTGGCACAAATAAAGGACAGGCAATTTCATAAACCTCAATTTTTTTGTTTATCTTATTAATCTCTTTCCTATATGCTTTATTATAGATAGTTGCTCGAGTACCTATTACTCCAATTTTTTTATTCTTAGTTTCACTAACTGCATAAGATGAGCCTGACTCTATCATCCCGATAATTGGGAGATTAAATTTTTGTTTCAACGCTGGTATTGCAACAGATGAAGCTGTGTTACAAGCGACCACAAGTGCTTTAATATCTTTTTCCATTAAAAATTGAGTGTTTTCAATCGAGTACTGAATAACTGTCTCATTTGATTTTGAACCGTAAGGAACTCTTGCTGTATCACCAAAATATACAATATTTTCATTAGGCATTGCTGCTGTTATTCTTTTTACAACTGTAAGTCCACCTATTCCTGAATCAAAAACACCAATTGGTTTATCTTTCTGTGAATTCACTTCATTTCCTATAAAATTTGTTTAATAGCTTCAATTAATTCCGTTTCAATAAAAGGATAAAAATTTGGAGAAACTTTTTTCTTTTTACTATCGAGTACATAAAATGAGTCAACAATATTATCTCCGTTTGTAGCAATCTTTGCGAAATAGATATTTAACCCTAATTCATTTAGACTTCGAGTTACCTGGTACAAAAACCCAAGCCTGTCTGGTGAGAATACATCAATGATCGTATATTTTTCAATTTCTTCAAATTGAATTTTTATTTGTCCCTGCCTCTTAAAAAATTTGTTTTCAATTCTCCACCACTTCGATTTCATTTTTGTAATTTCATTTCCAAGCTGTAAAATTCCGCTTACAACTGATTTGAAATCCTCAACAATTTTTGGGTATCTGTCTTTCATTATAACTTTATGAGTTCGAAAATCGGTCACATTAAAATTATCAATCACGATACCGTCTTTTCTTGTAAAAATCTTTGCATCGTGAATATTCAAATCATTAATTGAAAGAACACCACATAGCTTTGAAAGTAAAAATGGAGAATCGTTAGTAATTACTGTAATGTTTGTAAAATTGTCGAGTTCTTTAAACAATACAGATGCCGTTAAACCTGAATTTATTTCCTGTATATGCTGAGCAATTTCTTCATCAGTAAAATGTGAAATGTAACCAAAATCTTCAATTGATTCAAAATGGTCTTTAACGTGGCTATCGGAAATCGATGTTGAATGCCTGCTTATCTCACTTGGGATTATTGAAGTAGATGAAATCAGTAATTCTTCGCCCGAAATTTTTTCTTCAAGCATTAATTTAGATTTCCTGTACAATTCAAAAAGTAAATCGCTTTTCCATGAAGTCCATAATGCGGGATTAACAGCAGAAAGATCAGCATAAGTTAAAAGGTATAATAAATTTAGTTGCTTTACAGAATTGAATTTGAGAGTAAAGTTATTAAGAGTTTCAGGTTCATTAAGATTTCTTCTGAATGCAACCTGTTCCATTAACAAATGGTTTTTCACAAGAAAAGTAACCTGTTCAATTTCTTCATCGCTGTAGCCCAAACGGATCATAACTGAAGAAGCTATTTCTGCTCCGATGATTTCATGTCCTGAAACATCAATTGGTTTTGCTATATCATGAAATAACAGTGACAAAAACAATATCTCTTTGTCATCAATTGAGCGGTAAATACTGCCAAGGCTGGAATTTTCATCAGCAAGTTTTTCAACATTGATAATGGATAGCAAAGTATGTTCGTCAGCAGAATATGAATGATAAACGCCGTGTTGTATAAAACCACTTAAATCAGCAAACTCAGTCAGGAAAACATCAAGCACACCAAGTTCATGCATTGCAGATAAAGTTATGCCAACATTGCCTGAAAGTCTCATAATTTCTCTGAAAAAAACAGAAGAACTTTTCTCAGGTTCTAATTTCATGTTGTCGAGGCTGTCAATAATTTTCATCCTAAGTTTTTCATCAAAGAATGCATTATTAATTCCGCGATAGTAATAACCCCTCATTATATCGGAAATACTTAGCAAATTTTTTTCATTACAAGTTATCAATTCTCCTTTTAATGAAAAATGATCATCAATTTCTATTGAAACATGATCGGGAATATTTTTATAAATCTCTGAACGCAATCTTTTTATGTAAGATTTTTTAAAACGACTTATAACATTCGTCGCTGCGAAATAATCTTTCATCAATTTACGATAGCCATCTTTTTTATGACCAACTATTTTTGCCACCTTCAGTTGGTCATCAGCTTCAAATCTATCCACTCTGCTTTTGTTTAAAAGATGAAGAAGATTGCGAACTTTTAATAACATTTTATAACTATCAAGGATTCTTCCGCATTCTTTAACAGTTGTGAAATCCATTTCAAGTAAAGCAGAAATAAATAATTCGGTCTGACTTTTTTCTACCTGTTTGTCAAAAAATTGTTTTGAACGAAGAATATAAAGCCATTCAATTATATGTAAATCTCTTAATCCGCCAGCAGACATTTTAATATTAGGTTCTATCATTTTGGGAGAAGCGCCGTACTTACTATATCTTGCTGAAGTTTCCTGTATAAATTCTTCAGAAAGTTTTATGATCAAGTCATCTGTAAACAATGAAATAAGTTTTTTATTCCATTGATTATATATCGAATTTTTCCCGAGAAGAAATCTTGTTTCAAAAAATTGGGTAAATGTATGTAAGTCTTCTACAAGATATTTATTCAAGTCATCATAGTCGCGAACAGTATGCGATACTTCAATGCCGCTATCCCAAAGTCTGGTAACAAGTTCGGTAATTTCATCCTGCACTTTTAAAGGCGTAGGATGAATGAATATCAGGTCAATATCTGAGTAAGGAGATAATTCTCGTCTGCTAAAACTACCGGCGGAAACCAGAGCAAAATTATAATCTCTATCAATTGAAATTGTGCGAATAAATTCTTCAATTAACAGGCTATAATCAACTGAAAATTTTAGTGAGTCATCAATAATTCTTGAAAAGTGAAAGAGCTTATCTCTTCTTTCAAGAAACTTTTTCTTTATGCTGTCTGACTCTTTCATTTCCTGTTTTTGTTTTTCTTTGAAAAGTATTCTGCTTCAATAACTGAGGAGATACCACCGCGTGTATTAAACCCGGCAGTAATTTTCATCCATCTTGGTTTTACCACCTCAACAAGATCATCAAGAATTTTATTTGTAACGCTTTCAAAAAATATTCCGTCGTTACGATAAGAATGAAGATAAAACTTATAAGATTTTAATTCCACACAAAGTTTATCCGGAATGTACTCAAGAGTAATTGTTGCAAAATCCGGCTGTCCGGTTTTTGGACAGAGAGAAGTAAACTCGGGTGCAACGTGAGTAACATTATAATCTCTACCGGGATATTTGTTTTCGAAAGTTTCTAAAATTTTAGTTTTTTCGCTCATTATTTTTCCTTTTGATTTTAAATTCCTATCAGTTTAATCATTGCAAATATTATTCTCAATACCTTGGTTTAACTTTATATTTAATCGGATCTTCAAATCCTGCTTGTTGAAAGCCGCGTAAACGTAATGCACAGCTGTCACAAACTCCGCATGCTTCATCTTCATTCTGATAGCAGCTCCAGGTTAAATGAAGCGGTGCATCAAGCTCAATTCCTTTTTTAACAATTTCTGCTTTAGATAAATTTATAATTGGAGTTACAATTTTAATGTTTGTCTCCGGCTTAGTTCCCAGATCAACCATTTTTTCAAAAGCATTAAAAAAATCCGGTCTGCAATCCGGGTAACCGGATGAATCTTCATAAACAGCTCCTATAAAAACTGCAGCTGCATTTAACACTTCTGCCCAGCTAACACAAGCAGAAAGTATGTTTGCATTTCTAAACGGAACATAAGAAGATGGTATTTCTTTATTCGTTAAATCTGCTTTTGTAACCTCAATATTTTTATCCGTAAGAGATGAACCGCCAATCTTTGCAAGGTGAGTATAATCAATAATTAATCTCTTTTCAACTCTGTAATGATCTGCAATATTATCAAAAGCTTTAAGTTCACATTTTTCGGTCCGCTGCCCGTAATTAATATGAGCAAAAGCAAGATTATAATCCATATTTGCAATTGCTGCAGTAACACAACTATCCATTCCCCCACTTACAGCAATAACTGCAGTATTTTGTTTAATTTTATTCAATTCACTATTCATAATTTGTTTGCAAAAATAAGAATTAAATACAGACAAATAAAGGTAAGCGAAATTTTTACTCTATCTTTATTTTTTCTTCGATTGAAAAGGAACTTTAATCTTGACTTTTTTGTATAGATAGTAGTAAGTTTTCAATTAAAAATTAAAAAATTAAATGAGTACCACTGAGTTAAACGATATAGAAAAATTAGCAAACCGTGAATACAAGTATGGTTTTGTAACAGACGTCGAATCGGATATTATTCCAAAAGGATTAAACGAAGAGATAATTAAAATTATTTCGCAGAAAAAACAGGAACCAGAATGGATGCTTGAATGGAGATTGAAATCTTTCAGGCACTGGCAGAAAATGGAAGAACCGCATTGGCCCAACGTGGAATATCCGCCTGTTGATTACCAGGATATTATTTATTATTCCGCTCCTAAAAGGGGCAAAAAGATTGAAAGTCTTGATGACGTTGATCCTGAAATTTTAAAGACATTTGAAAAACTCGGAATCTCACTTGAGGAACAAAAACGTTTATCAGGTGTTGCAGTTGATGCTGTATTTGATAGTATGTCAGTTGCGACTTCATACAAAGAAGAATTATCTAAACTTGGAATTATTTTTTGCTCATTTTCTGAAGCATTAAGAGAACATCCCGATTTAGTAAAAAAATATGTTGGAACTGTTGTTCCTTATACAGATAATTTTTTCTCCGCTCTTAACTCAGCCGTTTTTAGCGATGGTTCATTCGTCTATGTCCCCAAAGGTGTTAGATGTCCAATGGAATTATCCACTTACTTTAGAATTAATGCTTCACAAACCGGACAGTTTGAAAGAACATTAATCATTGCCGATGAAGGAGCTTATGTTAGCTATCTTGAAGGCTGTACGGCACCAATGAGAGATGAAAACCAATTGCACGCTGCGGTTGTAGAGTTAATTGCATTGGAAAATGCTGAGATAAAATATTCCACTGTACAAAACTGGTATGCAGGTGATAAAGAAGGTAAAGGTGGAATTTATAACTTTGTAACAAAGAGAGGAATGTGTAAAGGAAAAAATTCTAAAATATCCTGGACACAAGTTGAAACTGGTTCTGCAATAACATGGAAATACCCCGGCTGTGTTCTGCTTGGAGATAATTCGATTGGAGAATTTTATTCTGTGGCTTTAACTAATAATTTTCAACAGGCAGATACAGGGACTAAGATGATTCACATAGGAAAGAACACAAAAAGCACCATAGTTTCAAAAGGAATATCTGCAGGTAAAAGTCAAAATTCATATCGTGGATTAGTTAAAGTAAGCAAAAATGCTGAAGGAGCGAGAAATTTTTCACAATGCGATTCTTTGCTGATTGGTGATAAATGCGGAGCTCATACATTTCCTTATCTTGAAGTGAATAATCCTACAGCTATTATTGAGCACGAAGCAACCACTTCTAAAATTGGAGATGACCAGATATTTTATCTTAACCAGAGAGGTTTATCAACTGAAGACGCCGTTAATATGATTGTCAATGGTTATTGCAAAGAGGTCTTTAAAGAATTACCAATGGAGTTTGCCGTAGAAGCTCAGAAACTTTTAAGCGTTAGTCTTGAAGGAAGCGTAGGTTAATTAACTATGAAAATATTATTAATTAAAAATTTTACATTGAATTAAGGATAAAGAATGTTAGAAATTAAAAATTTAAAAGTTAAAGTTGAAGAAAAAGAAATTCTTAAAGGAATAAATCTATCTGTTAATAAGGGTGAAGTCCACGCCATAATGGGACCAAATGGTTCTGGAAAGAGTACACTTGCGCAAGCACTTGCAGGCAGAGAAGGTTATGAAGTAATTGATGGCGAAGTACTGTTTGAAGGAAAAAACCTTCTTGATTTAGCCGCTGAAGACAGAGCCCGCGAAGGTGTTTTTCTTGCTTTCCAGTACCCAATAGAAATTCCGGGAGTATCAAACACAAACTTGTTGAAGAATTCGTTGAACGCCATAAGAAAATACAGAGGCGAAGAAGAACTTGATGCAATGGAATTCCTGCAGCTTGTGAAAAAGAAAATGTCAATTGTTGATATGAATCAGGAACTACTCAGCCGCTCTGTAAATGAAGGATTTTCTGGTGGAGAGAAAAAACGAAATGAGATTTTTCAGATGGCTGTGCTTAATCCAAAACTTGCAATACTTGATGAGACCGACAGCGGGCTTGATATTGATGCTTTAAGAATTGTTGCAAATGGAGTTAATAAAATTCGTTCTAAGGAAAATGCAATTATACTTGTTACACATTATCAAAGACTATTAAATTATATCGTTCCTGATTTTGTTCACGTTTTGTATAAAGGCAAAATAATTAAATCTGGAGATAAGAACCTCGCTCTTGAACTTGAAGAACGCGGTTACGATTGGGTTATTGAAGAATCTGTAAAAGTGGAAAATTGACCGGAATGAAAATGGAAAAGAGTAATAATTTTAAAGATTCCCAAATAATTAATTTTAAAGAGTTTGAAAATAAATTAAATGGTGAAAGTAAAAGTGAATTTCATCAAATTAGAAAAAGAGCTTTTGATACTTTTCTTAATCTTGATTTCCCTACAATTAAAAATGAAGAATGGAAATACACTGATATCTCCCCTGTAATAAATATTAAATTTAATACACCAGCTTATCGTTCAATTAGCAAAGAACAATTTGAAAATTATTTATTTGATGAGAATAATTTTCATACTATGGTTTTTGTAAATGGAATTTTTTCTATAGAATTATCATCACCAGAGATAAATAACAAAAAAATTCTAATTACAAATCTTGCAGAACAGATTAAGGTTAATCCCGAAATTGTTCAAGAATATCTTTCAAAGTTGATAAAGCAGGATAAAAATCCATTCCTTGCGCTTAACACTGCTTTTACTGCAGATGGTGTATTCATAAATATTGGCGATAATGTTGTTTTTGAAAAGCCAGTTCAAATTCTTTATATAAATACGGGTGAAGAGTATAACGTAACATATCCACGAAATCTTTTTATTTCAGGAAAGAATTCTCAGATAAAAGTATTAGAAACATATCTGGCATTATCAACAAAACCTTACTTTACAAATTCTGTAACAGAAGTCTATCTGAATGAAGGTGCAATTGTTGAACATATAAAAATTGAAGATGAAAACTTAAATGCTTTTCATATAAGTAACACAGAAATTTCACAGGAAAGCAACAGCAACTATTCATCATATAATATAAACTTTGGTGGTAAACTTGTTCGCAACGATATCAACGCAAGGTTTAATAACAAACATGCTGAATGCACTTTAAATGGTTTGTACCTTGCACAGGGTGAACAATTGATTGACAATCATACTTTGATTGATCATGCACAACCGCATTGTTTAAGTCATGAGTTGTACAAAGGAATTCTTGACGGAAACTCACGCGCAGTATTTAATGGGAAAGTGCTTGTAAGAAAAGATGCACAGAAGACAAACGCTTTCCAGGAAAACAAAAATCTTCTTCTTTCTAAAGATGCTTTAATGAATACTAAACCTCAGCTTGAAATTTTTGCTGATGATGTTAAATGCAGTCACGGAGCTACAGTTGGACAACTTGATAAAAACGCATTGTTTTACTTAAGGTCACGCGGGCTTGGTGAAGAAGAAGCAAAAGTATTGCTGATTTATGCTTTTGCAAGTGACGTTGTTCATTCAATAAGTATTAAAGAAGTACGTGATCATCTTGAAGAATTACTTGCAAATAAATTATTATAAAATTAAAACGAATTTTTCTTACTGCCCAATGAAAAGGAATTTTAATGTACAGCGATTCATACATAACTGATGCTGAGATAGAAAAAAGATTTGATGTAACAAAAATCCGTAAAGATTTTCCTATTCTTAATCAGTCAGTTCATGGCAAACCTCTTGTTTATCTTGATAACGCCGCAACGACTCACAAACCACTTTTAGTAATTAATAAAATACAGGAATATTACAGCACTATTAATTCAAATGTTCATCGCGGCGTGCATTCACTAAGCCAGAAAGCATCTATTGAATTTGAAAATGCAAGAGAAAAAGTTCTTAAGTTTATTAATGCCAACAAACTTTCCGAAATAATTTTTACAAAAGGAACAACAGATTCAATTAATCTTGTGGCAAATAGTTTTGGAAGAAAATACATTAAAGAAAATGATGAGATAATTATCTCGCATATGGAACATCATTCGAATATTGTTCCGTGGCAGCTTTTATGCGAAGAGAAAAAAGCAAAGTTAAAAGTAATTCCCATTAATGATGATGGGGAAATAATACTTGAAGAGTTTTACAAGTTAATTACAAACAAGACAAAATTGATTTCAGTGGTTTATATTTCAAATTCTCTTGGAACTATAAATCCCGTGAAGGAAATTATTGAAACAGCCCACTCTAAAAATATTCCTGTGTTGATTGATGCAGCTCAAGCTATTGCCCACGTTAAGATTAATGTAAAAGAACTTGATTGCGATTTCCTTGCTTTTTCGGGACATAAGATTTATGGTCCTACAGGAATTGGAATTCTTTACGGTAAACAAAAGTATCTTGATGAAATGCCTCCTTACCAGGGTGGTGGTGATATGATTTCTTCCGTTAAGTTTGAGAAGACAACTTACAATACACTTCCTTATAAATTTGAAGCTGGTACTCCTAATATTGCAGGTGGAATTGGACTTGGAACTGCAATAGACTATATCAACTCGATAGGGTTTAATTCTATAATTAATTATGAAGAAGAACTTTACAATTATGCTCTTAGAAAAATTCTTTCGATTGATGGTTTAACTCAAATAGGAAGAGCAAAAAATAAATCGAGCATTATTTCTTTTGTGCTTGATGGTATTCATCCGCACGATATTGGAACAATTTTAGACTTTGAA
The DNA here is from genome assembly GCA_964596145.1 of uncultured Ignavibacteriaceae bacterium. GTDB lineage: Bacteria > Bacteroidota > Ignavibacteria > Ignavibacteriales > Ignavibacteriaceae > CAZHVS01. The sequence goes on along the minus strand of CAZQSR010000022.1, from coordinate 2,166 downwards.
GGAATAGCCGTAAGAACAGGTCATCACTGCACGCAGCCTGTAATGGATAGATATAATATTCCTGCAACTGCAAGAATATCTTTAGCATTATATAATACAAAAGAAGAAATAGATTACGCCGTTTCTGCCATTAAAAAAATTTTCGAGGTATTTAAATAATGGATAACGAACTTAGAGAACTATATCAGCAAGTAATACTTGACCACAATAAAAATCCGAGAAATTTTAAAATACTTGAAAATCATACTCATCACGCTGAAGGCTATAATCCTTTATGCGGAGACCATCTTGATTTATATTTAATTATGGATGGCGATGTTGTTAAAGATATTTCCTTTACTGGCAACGGTTGTGCAATATCAAAATCATCGGCATCGTTAATGACTTCTATTCTAAAAGGAAAAAGCAGAGCCGAAGCTGAAAAAATATTTGAACAGTTTCACGACCTTGTAACAGGTAAACGAAATGATGAAGAGTTTTTAGAAGAACTTGGCAAACTTGCTATCTTTCAGGGTGTAAGAGATTTTCCTGCAAGAGTTAAATGTGCAAGTCTTGCATGGCATACTTTTCATTCTGCACTTGAAAATAAAACGGAACAAACATCAACTGAATAAAAAATTATTTACAGAATCTGATTATGGAAACACAAGAAATATCACTACAAGAAAAAGTAATACAGGTAATTAAAACCTGTTATGACCCCGAGATTCCCGTTGATATCTGGGAGCTTGGATTAGTGTACGAACTTAAGTTCGATAAGGATAACAACCTTGTGGTTGTAATGACTTTAACTTCACCAATGTGTCCTGTGGCAGAATCTCTTCCTGCCGAAGTTCAAGAAAAAGTTAAAGCAATTCCTGAATTGAAAAGTGCCCGCGTGGAAATTACATGGAATCCACCGTGGAATAAAGATATGATGAGTGATGTTGCCAAAGTTGAACTCGGTTTTCTTTAATTATTTTTTTTACTGCCCTTATGTCATCACAGTTTATTATTAATACAAAAATCTATAAGGAAAGTAAAAAATGTTAAACGCTGCACGATTACCAAAATATGATGAAGAAGCTGTAAAACCTATGCGTCAGGAACTTGCTGATGTTGGCTTTACTGAAACAAAAACAAGCGAAGAAGTTGAACAATATTTATCTGTTAAAGATGATAAAACTGTTCTGGTTGTTATTAATTCTGTTTGCGGATGTTCTGCAGGAAGTGCAAGACCCGGTGTATCCCTCGCACTTCAAAATGAAATTATTCCTGATAAATTAATTACCGTATTTGCCGGACAGGATTTGGATGCAGTTGATAAAGTCCGCTCCTATCTAAAAAATTTTCCTCCTTCTTCGCCTTCTATTGCATTATTTAAAAACGGCGAAGTATTAAACTTTATTCCAAGGCATCATATAGAAGGATTTGATGCCGATAGTGTTGCGGAAAAACTTATTAAAGATTTTAATCTTCACTGTTCAAACAAAGGTCCATCTATACCTCCGGAAAAATTTAATTCACTTCCGCAGGCACAGTATTGTGGTTCAAAAATTCCCGTATATAAACAATGAAATTCAGCACGCAGGAAGAATATGGTTTAAGATGTCTTTTAAGAATTGCTTACAGCAAATCTGTAAACGGATTGACAATTCCCGAAATAAGCAATCTTGAAGGAATTACCCGCGCCAACACTGCAAAAATTTTACGCATTTTAAGAATGGGAGGATTTGTAGACAGCGCCCGGGGACAATCGGGCGGATATAAACTTGCCAAACCCCCCGGCGAAATAATTATTGCAGATGTTCTTGAAGTTCTCGGAGGCAAATTATTTCAATCTTCCTTTTGCGATTTTCATTCAGGAGCAGGAGCAATCTGTTTAAATAGCATCGATTGCTCCATCCGTTCACTCTGGAAAGCCGTCCAAAATTCAGTTGACAGTGTTCTGCAGAAAACCACCTTAAAAGATTTAATGGGAAGTGAACAATCCGTAAATCAATTAGTAAGTAAATTTGCAGAAATAGGAGCTTAAACAGCGCCTCTTCCCTTTAACATTCCAAAAAAATGCGTTTTTAAGCAAAAAACGCATTCCTAAAATCAGGAATAGGGGTCTGAAGGTTCAGGGTCGTATTCCTAAAATCAGGAATAGGGGTCTGAAGGTTCAGGGTCGTATTCCTAAAATCA
>CAZQSR010000021.1:15872-25030 GCA_964596145.1 uncultured Ignavibacteriaceae bacterium | reverse complement strand
CTCTAATCTTAAATGTTTTAGAAATTGACCACTCTTTTCCAATTTCAACATCTATTGAATATGTTGTTGGAAGTCTGAAAGAATTACGAATTACAAACCCAACATCTCTGCCGCTAGGTGTATAAGGATAACCCGAGCTTAAACTAAAAACCATACTTAAGTCCATGTTTTCAAAAATATTTGCACCAAATAATTCGGGTCCTTCTCCGTTTGGAATTGTAACTGTTCCTGAAGCATGAAAGACATGAGTTTTATCAAAATCAAGATAATACAGCAAAGTAGATTCTTGAGTGCCGGGATATTGTTCTGTTTCTGAAGATGAGCTGCCTTTGGCAACTGAATATGTATAAGTTATTCCACCAGAAAAATATTCATCGGGTCTTAAGTCAATATTGACTTCAAATCCTTTTGAATAAGCATAATCTTCATTAACATAAAGAGTATATCCAATATATCTGCCTTCCACATATGGGAATAAATAGTGTGTTCCAATTAATCCTGTAATGTCTTTATAATAAGCAGTAAGGCTCAATGCCATTCTATCAGTAAATTGATGAGTAAGTCCAACTTCATAAGCTACAGTTCGTTCTGCATCAAGACTTGGTTGACCAAAAATGGGTTCTCTTGTTGATATTTTATATTCCTTATTTTCAAACAACCTGTTGTAATTAGGATTCTGGAAAAAATGTCCATATGAAAAGTGTAATTTGGTCCTGTCGGAAATCGGATGTGCAATTCCAATCCTTGGGCTTAACTGACTTCTTGGTTTTACTTTAATAATAGAATTCGGGTCTAATGGATTATTGCGAAATGATACATTTGCATTCATATAATCAAAACGTAACCCAAGATTGATAACCAAATACTGAAATTCTATTTTATCCTGGAAATATCCTGATAATTCATACGGAGCTGAAGTTTTATAATCATCAACATACTGAAGATTAAGCGGACGTTTAACTCCATAGATATCTTTTAATTGCAGCATGTGATTTTTCCCTTGTAAACCAAGCTTCAATTCATTATTTGAATTTATCTGCCAGGTTAAATCAAATTTAGCATCCATTGTACCTGTTTTGCTATCAGTTAAACCCACAGGATTTCCATTAGCATAAAAATCTCTGTATTCTCTACCATTTTCTTTAGTAATAATATAAGGAAAAGGTTCTGCAACATACTTTGATGTGTCTTTATCAAATCCATTAAAATATGATTGCTGGAAATATGATAATTTCAACTCATAAAAGAGATTACTTGCAACTGTATGAGTTGCTGTAAGATAACCCTGAAAACTATTTGTTTCCGTTTTTGCATAACGGTTTGGTATATATTTATAAACGTGACTATAGTTCTGTCGTTTACCCAGACTTCCTCTTCCTGATAATGTAATTTTGACATCAGGGATGAAAGCAAAAGTTAGTTTTCCAAAAGCATTCAATTCTTTACTATAGCCAAATGGAAGATAATTTCCTCTATCGTTTTTTTCTGCGGATAAAAAGAATTTCATTCCCTGAACAATAGGTCCGCTTATTGAACCATTCATTCTTAATTGATTAAACTTAGAATAATCCTTTACACCAAAATTACTTGTCCGCAGTTCAAACTTTCCTCTGAAATTTTCCGAACCTTCGCGTGTTACAATATTTACAACACCACTTAATGCATTTCCATATTCGGCATTAAAAGTTCCGCTAAGCAAACTCATTTCCTGAATAGCGTCATTGTTTAGTTGAGTTGCTAAACCACCTAGTAAAGGATCGGTCACATGCATACCATCAACAAGGTAAGCTATTTCATCACTTCTGCCACCTCTTACATGAATACTTGAGCCGCTACCAATTACTCCAGCCTGTAGTGAAAGCAAATCGCTAAAGGAAGCAATAGGCAAGGATTCTATCTCTTCTCTAGTGATAACTGAAACCGAACCGGTCAAATCTTTTTGAACCAATGGAGTTCTTGCTGTTACAACAACTTCCTGCAATTGAAGACTTGAAGGACTTAATTGAATTGGAAGAGTTGTCGTTCTATCCACAATAATTCTGACATCATTAACTGTTGAAGTTGAATATCCAATAAGAGATATTTTTACTGTATAGACTCCAGGTGGAATATTAAGTATTACATAATTTCCATTGATATCAGTTGCGGCACCAAAAGTAGTTCCTTCAAGAACAACATTTACACCAATTAACGGTTCATTTGTCGAAGCATCTGTAACTTTGCCGGCTAATTTTCCTGTGGTGCCAGCAAAACATAATGAGGTAAATATTAAACTAATTAAGATGAATTTTTTCAATTTGAATCTCCTTATTAGCACATTTATTTATTCTAAAGTATTGTTCTGGATAAGAACAACATTCTTTAAATCTTTAAGCATTTGAGTTGCTTTTGTTTTATTTTTCAGAGCACAGCCAGTCGCTATTGCGTTTATCAAAACTGAAACAGCAGCAAACGAATTTGTGAATAACATATTTTCACTTTTTACAATAAGACTAACATCAGAATAAAAAGTAATTGGTGAAGATTTTTTATTTGTAATCGAAACTACTTTTATATTCCGTCCCTTAGAAAATTTTGCAGCTTCTATTGTTTCTTTTGAATACGGAGGAAATGACAAAGCAATAATCAAATCTTTTGGAGTACAGAATAAGATTTGCTCCAAAAAAGTAGATGAATTATTATTCAATGTATTTCCAAAAATTGCGACCTGATTTAACTGGTAAGAAATAATATTTGCCAGCAAGTGCGATATACCCAATCCAATTGTAAACACTCTGTCAGAAGCAAGTATCAAATCTATAACTTTATTGAAATTTTCTCTTTCATTCAAACTTAAAGTATCATTAATATTTGATATGTCCTGATTGGCAACGGAAGTAAGCAAATCTTCTTTAAGTTTAGTCTGGTCAAGAAGTGGAAATATTGTTTTATTCTGAAGATGATTTTGCAGCGTAGTGGCAATCTCATCTCTCATTTCCTGAAAACCCGAAAAGCCAATTCTTTGTGCAAATCTTACAACTGAAGCAACACTTGCAGAAGTGTTCTCGGAAATTTCCTGAACATTCAGAAAAGGAACACGATCAAAATTTTCCAGGAAAAACTCAGCAATTTTCTGATGATTCTTTGGTAATTTGCTGTAGTGATGTTGAATACGGTCTTTTATTTCTTTATATCTCATAATTTAAAAACCTTCGGAGATTAATCCCAGAAGGTTTTCCACTAAGTTATTTTATTAAAATCATTTTCTTTGTTTCGACAAAATTGCCGGCTTGCAGTTTATAGAAATAAATTCCGCTTGGCAGTTTTGCAGCATTAAATTCTGCTTGATAATAACCAGCAGGTTTAACTTCATTTACTAAAGTAGCTACTTCCTTTCCTAATGGATCGAAAACTTTTAGATTAACAAGTTCATTATTACTTATAGCATACTTTATATAAGTAGAAGGGTTGAAAGGATTTGGATAATTTTGACTTAATGAGAAGCCAGTAGGAATCCTGGTTTCATTTTCATCTACAGAAGTTATTAACGTTTGATATTTAGCTTCTGCTTCATTTATATATTTATAAATTGAATCTTTCTTATCTCCTATTGCATATACCAACCAAACAACGGTTGAATCGCCTGCATTTATTGTAACTGGAGACCTTGATAAGAATGTAGTCGTTGGCTCAGGAACTGTTCCGTCATTTGTAAATAAATTTTCTATTGTATTTGTTGAAAGCATTCTATAAAGTAAAGTATCACCAACCCAATAACTTGCAAAATAGACCATAGAGTGTAAAGCGTAAAGATTGGCGTTCAATATTTTCATTCCACTATTAATTGAATTAGTCGTATCGGTAAGATAATTCAATACCACTTTTTTAGAAGCTACATATTCAACTGTGTCATATCCATTTGCTGAACCATTTGGGTTGTAAATAGTCTCAAATCCTATAATCGCATTTTTTGCTGATGTTTCTAAGTTTACAACTGTATATTTAAATAGTAACCAATTTTTATTAGCCCAGCCATAGACATTCATTTTTATTCTGAGATTAGGAGGTAAATTGGATCTTCCATTCCCATATGAGCCAGCTATTTCATAATCGCTTTTTAACGGATTAAGAACTACATGTGGAGTATCGTTTGCAAAAGGGTCCATATCTATTTTATAATCATATACCTGATTGGTCGCTGTCCCAACAAGAATAGTACTCCTGTCCCATGGTCTTTTTGTAGCAGCTGCCGGAGTATCCGGAACATATACTCTATACCTTCCATACACCCTGTGAAGTTCAAAAGTAATTTTACCCGTCTTGATATGGGAATAAGTCTGAGAAAATGTTTCTGTACACACCATAACAGAAACAATAAATATGAAGAAAGAAAAAAGTAAAGATTTTTTCATTGTGTTCTCCTTAAGTTTTAATAATTAAATTTATTCATAGCCATTTTACTGATAATTAAAAAAGAATGGTGGTATTAGCAAGAGTAGAGCAAGAATAAAAAAGAAAATCTGTATTGGTAACATCCATTTAAACCATTTTTCCCATGGGATTCCTGCCAGACCAAGAACTCCCATTGTAACTCCGGATGTTGGAAGAATTGGATTTATCCATCCTTCACCAAATTGAAATGCAAGCACTGCAGTTTGTCTTGAAACACCAATTACATCTGCAAGTGGAGACATTACCGGCATTGTAAGCATTGCCTGACCTGATGCTGAATGAACAAAAAAGTTAATTGTTGCCTGCATAATAAACATTGCCTGAGCAGCCATAACAGGATGCAGATTCACAATTACACTTGATAAACTGTATAAAAAGGTATCCATAATTTTTCCATCGTTCGCAATTACAAGTATACCTCTTGCACAACCAATTATAAGGGCTACTCCAACCATGTCTTTTGCGCCATCTTTAAATGCATCTGTCATTTCGTTCAAATTTAGTTTGCCAAGAAAACCGGCAACAATTCCTAAGGCAAGAAATAAAGCTCCTAATTCTGTTATGTACCACTTAAATCCAAGAATTCCAATAATTAAAACAACCATTGCTAATAAAAATGAAAGCAAAACAAGTTTGTGATTAATTGTAAATGTACCTGATTCTGAATTGTCAAGATGCAATTTATGTTTTCTTTCCGAATCAATTTCATACATTGGACTTATTTCTGGTTTGGCTTTAACTTTGGCTGCATACCACATTACAAATGCAGTCATGAAAAATGTACTTAAAAACCAAATCACAATTCTATATTCTAGTCCACTATACAATGGCAGTTCTGCAATGCTTTGAGCTATTCCAACAGTAAATGGATTCAGTGTAGAACCCGCAAATCCGGCAGCAGCACCTAAAAAAGGAATTGCAGTTCCAACAATTGAATCATATCCCATTGAGTACGCAAGCGGAATAAAAATCAGAATAAAAGGTAATGTTTCTTCTGCACTACCAAATATACTTCCCGCTATTGAAAAGATAATCATAGTTGTAGGTATAAAAAACTTTTGCAAGTGTGGTTTCTTTGAAAAAGTAAATGCCATCCGTTGAACAGAAACCATTATCGCACCAGTTTTTTGAATAATATTAAATGAGCCTCCGATTATAAACAGAAAGCCTATTATCATCCCTGCCTGCACAAACCCTTTCAGTGGAGACATCAATAATGCACCAATTCCTTGTGGATTATTTTCAACATATTTAAATGAATTTGGAACGACAAGAGTTTTCCCGTCTTTAATTTCTCTCTGGTATTCTCCTCCGGGAACAAACCAAGTTGTAACCGCTACCAGAGCAACTACTGCAAAAATCATTACAAGTGTATTAAAATTTAATTTTCTTTTCATTTAACTTTCTTCGGGGATATTATTTTTAGATTTTTTAGATTAAACTGATCTCCTTCTTTGAGTAAATGCATTTTAATATCATTTACAGAAAGATTCCCATTTTTATTGACTGAAATATTTTTTGATTTTGTCACATCAAAAACAATTACGTTACTTTCTCCGATTACCTCAAAAGTATCGTTTGGTTTAACAATAATTGCAGTAGATTCATCAATACCAATTCCTAATAGCTTTGGATTTTCAATAACTATTGAGATTAATCTATTAAGTCTTTTTCTTTTAATAAAGTGTTGATCGATGATTGCATTTGTTAAGAAGCCAAATCCTTTTGCTGTTTCAATGTTATCCTTCTTAATAAACGTATAGCTATTGACTGTATCAGTATTAAGTTTCTCATTCCCGGTTAACATCACTTCGCTTATTACCGCAGCTCCGGCACTTGTTCCACCAATAGTACCTCCCTTGTTGTATATCTCTTTAATCTTTTCTAAAAATTTAGTTCCAAGTAAAACACCAGTTAGTTTAGATTGATCTCCACCAGTGAAAAAAACACCTTTAACATTTGTAAGTTTGGCAAGATTAGAATCTGCATCAATCTGTTCTTTGGTTCCAATTACGGAAACAATATTAGTACATCCTGCTGAATTTAATTTTTTTGTAAAAGAATTTATTGCAAATTCCTGCTCACTGCTTGCAAAAGGAATGATTAAAAATTTTGAATCTTTTCCGCCTGCAAGATTTGTATACTCCTTAATCATATAATCAGGAATACTTCCTCCGCCAATGATAAAAAGATTTCCTTTATTCTGTGAAAAGGTTAGATTGAAAACTATAATTATTATGCAAAGGAGTTTTAATCTCATTTTTTAATTAGTTCCAAGATAATGTCTGCTGTTTTTTGTAAATCTTCAAACAAGATGTATTCATCATTAGAGTGAGGATTTGCGGCTCCAATTCCAAAATTAATACTTGGAATTCCTTTCGCGTTGAGCGAATTAGCGTCACTACCACCCCAGGAAATTTTTGGAGTAGGAGTAAGTCCAACTTTCCTTAGAACGTTTTCTGTTTGAATATAAACTTCGTCCTTAGAATTAATTTGGAAAGGTTTGAAATCCCATTTGAAATCAAACTCAGTTTTACCTTTATATTTTTCTGCTGTTCGGTTAAAGATTGTTTTTATTTCTTCAATCTTTTTTTCAATTTTAGAAGGAACAATTGATCTTACTTCCCCTTCTATTACTGCTAATTCAGGGACTACATTAATAGCAGAACCGCCTTTTATTATACCAACATTTGCTGTTGTATCATTATCAATTCTGCCTAATTCTATTTCGCATATAGCTGAACTTGCAATTTTAATTGCATCAATTCCTTTTTCAGGAGCTAATCCAGAATGAGAGGCTTTGCCCCGCACATGAATTTTGAAACCCATTGCTCCAACTGATTCATATATATAATTCCCCGGACGCTGCTGAGAATCAAAGATGAACCCATGTTTTATTCTTCCATTCAATTTAAGATTCACCGAACCATTAAGAGTACTTTCTTCCTGGGTTGTAAATGCTATCGTAAAATCTTTTAAAGGAATATTTTCGGTTATAGCTTTCTCAATAGAATAAAGAATACAAGTAATTCCCGCTCTGTTATCTGCACCAAGTATAGTTGTTCCATCAGATGTAATTCTATCATCTTTTATTTGAGGTTTAACACCTTTTGTAGAACGGGCTGTATCCATATGCGATAGAATTACAAACTCACCGCCATCTCCAATCCGGCAAATTATATTTCCGGTATTACCGCCACTTATTTGTGCTGTATCATCTTCGTATGGAGATAATCCAAGTTTTGTTAAAAAATTAATTATGTAAATAGCAACGTTCTTTTCAGAACCGGAGAGACCTTCGATCTGTATGACATCAAGAAAGAGACTGAGAAGTTTTTGATTATACATTGTAAATAATGTTACATTATAATTAAATATTGTAATAACTATTACAGAAATACAAAAAATATTTTTTATTGTCAAGAAAAATTTTTTGTTTTTTCAAAATATCTATTCATTGTGTATTGACATTAAATTTATCTCCCCTTATATTTACCATACATATGTATGGTATTTATAATTTGCAACCGAAAGAGTTAAAATGGCAAAAACATTAACCGAAATACAATACAAGATACTGGAGTTTATTCTTGAGTATAAGGTTTTTGCTGGAATGCCTCCTACTCTGGCTGAAATAGCTGATAAGTTTGGTTATAAAAACAGAATGACTGCAAGACAACATATTGAAGCACTTGAGAAAAAAGGTTATCTTAAACGCAGTCCTAAAATTTCAAGAGGACTAGAATTAATTGTTGAAGACAAATTTTTTATTCCTAAACCAGTGCTGGGCGAAGTTGCCGCAGGCAGCCCTTTAGTTATGTATCCGGATGCAATTGATACAATTCAACTTCCTTCGATTGTTAAAATGCCCGGACAATCGTTTATTCTTAAAGTAAAAGGTAACAGTTTAAGGGATGCATACATATTTGAAGGTGATTACATAATTGTAAATCCAAATGCGCCCGCAAAAAATGGTGATATAATTGTTGCTATACTCGATGACTCGGCAGTAGTGAAAAGATTCTTTTCAAAAAAAGGAATCGTCGAATTAATTTCTGAAAACCCAGACTATCAGCCAATCTTGATAGAGAAAGGAAAACAAAAATTTAAACTCGTCGGTGTAGTGGTCGGAATATATAGAAAAATGGAAAGAAAAATTTTCAATTGAAGAATTAATAAAATTTAATTACCAACTAAACATTTATTAAAATTATGTGGATACAAAAAGCAATATCAATTCGACAAAAACCAAAAGGATTTCACCTTATTACAAGTGAAATACTTTATCAGATTCCTGAAATTAAAAATATTTCAACAGGATTGCTAAATATTTTTATTCAGCATACTTCCGCATCTTTAACATTGAATGAAAACGCTGACCCCGATGTTCGTGTTGATATGGAATCTTATTTTAACAAAACTGTTCCTGAAAATGCTTCTTATTACCTGCATACTTCAGAGGGTGCAGATGATATGCCTGCTCATGTAAAAACTTCTTTGCTTGGAGCTTCCCTTACAATTCCAATTACAAAAGGGAAATTAAATCTTGGCACATGGCAGGGGATTTATTTATGCGAACATCGTAATCACGGCGGCAATAGAAATATTATCGTAACAATAAATGGTGAATAATTTACCAATTATTCACTAAGTCCAAATTATTTAAAATTATTTATGATTGTAACAACTGCAAATACAATCTGGCGAATTGGAACTGCCGGCTGGTT
>CAZQSR010000021.1:0-15862 GCA_964596145.1 uncultured Ignavibacteriaceae bacterium | reverse complement strand
ACAAAGACTGGGTAGGTCCATTTTACCCGCAACAGAAAAGTAAGAGAAATAATTCGGCAAATAAGGAAGGCTGGTTACAATATTATTCACAGTATTTTAATTGCGTTGAAGTAAACTCAACTTACTATACTTACCTTTCACCTGTAATAGCAAGCGGCTGGATAAACAAAGTTGAAAGCAATGAGAACTTTATTTTCACTATTAAACTTCATCAGGATTTTACTCACAAACCTTTTAATCAAACAGGAAAAAAATTTTTTGTAAATGACAACATAAGAGCCGTAAAAGACCTTCTTAATGTACTGTCTGACTCTGATAAATTAGGAGGCTTATTAATCCAGTTCCCGTATTCTTTTATGTTCAATGATATTTCATTAAGACATATTCAAAATCTTAATGAGATTTTTGAGAGTTATAACAGGTTTGTTGAAGTAAGACATGGTTCGTGGGACAACAATGAGGTTTCTGATTTTTTCAAACAGCTAGATATTTCTCTTTGCACAATTGATCAACCGATGGTTGGAAAGATAATTCACTTCAAACCTGTAATTACAAATAATCGTATGTATGTTCGTCTGCACGGTAGAAATCTTGAAGCATGGAAAAGTTCAATTAACTCGTTTGGACAAAAGCAGAATTACCAGCAGCAGAATGAAAGATACAATTATCTTTATTCAAAAGGTGAGATTACAGAAATTGCTCTTGATATAAAAAAAATATCTGAAAAAGCGAAAGAGATTTTTGTAATTCTCAATAATCATCCAAACGGACAGGCAGTTGTAAATGCTTTCGATTTAATTCGTCTGCTTGAAAACCGGATTAACATGAAAATTCCAGAGACGATAAGTCGATCTTTATTTTCAGGTTTTCTGAACTGAAACAAGAAATATTTTCTTCTGGTTTTATGCTAATCAGTTATTTTAACAACTGAAATTTTAATGAATAGGAGCAATTGTATGAAAAATGAAAAAACAGATTTACTAACTGCGGGAAATATCGCAAAGCAACTTGCAGTAACAGATGCAAAAGTAAAAAAAGCCATTCAAGAACTTGGATTAAAACCCGCAGCGAAAAAAGGCGTTTGTAATTATTATCCAAAAGATACAATTGCGAAAATAAAATCTATAATTAAGTGAAAATTTAAGATTCTTCTATTTTAAGATTTTTTTAATGCAAAACTTTCTTTTACTCGGACTTTGTTTCCTTCTTGGAATTTTATTCCGTCGTTTTAAGATTCTTCCTGAAAATTCACCCGCCGTTTTAAATACATTTATTATTTATGTGTCGCTTCCTGCTTTAACTCTTTTATACATTCATAATATTAAAATTGATTCTTCCACTTTAATCCCAGTTTCAATGGCGTGGTTATTATTTACAATTGCATTTATCTTTTTCTGGGTTATTGGTAAAAAACTAAGCTGGTCACGTGAAACTATTGCTTGCATAATTCTTGTGTGCGGATTAGGCAATACTTCATTTCTTGGCTTACCGATGATTGAAGTATTCTTTGGGAAAGAAGGAATACCAACCGGATTGTTGATAGATCAACTTGGTTCTTTTCTTGTTCTTTCAACTCTTGGAATCATACTGGCATCTTTTTATAGCGGAACTAATGTTGAAAGCAAAACTATCATAAAAAGAATATTAACATTTCCACCTTTTATTTCGATAATTGCAGCTTTCATTTTATTGCCAGTCAACTACTCTCCAATTTTAATATCAGTACTTGAAAGATTAGGTAATACTTTGGCACCAATAGCCTTACTATCTGTAGGTTTTCAACTAAGATTAACACATTTTAATAGGCACAAAAAAGATATAGCAATCGGATTAATCTTCAAATTAATTCTTGCTCCTGTTTTACTATATCTGTTTTATTTTCTTCTTACAAAAGACAGAGGATTAAACTTTGATGTAACCATATTTGAGGCTGCAATGCCACCAATGATAACTGCTTCAATAATTGCAACGGAGTATAAACTGAATAAAGAACTTGCTGCTATGCTGGTTGGACTCGGAATAATAATTTCATTTGTAACGCTGACGGGTTGGTGGTTTGTATTGAAATAGAAAAATAATTTTAGAACATTAGACAACTTTATTCGATTTTACCAATTTCAATAATATCGTAGCCATATTTTTTTCTAAGCGAATTTACAACTGCGAACATACTTTGTCGTTTTACTTCATCATTATCAAATAGTGATTGTTGTTTTGAAAATGTACTGACTTTGCTTAAACCAATTCCAATCAATCTTACAGCTATTCTCCTTGTATTACATTTCTGAAGCAGTTTAAATGCAGTATCAAATATAACTTTATCATCATCAGTATGGTCAATGGTAATGGAGCGGGTAATAGTCGCAAAATCAGAATACCTGAGTTTCAAAGTAATTGTTGCAGCTTTAACATTATGATCTCTTACATCCTGTGCAACTTCGCCTGTTAAAGAAAACAGTTTCTTTTTCAGCTCACCTATGCCTATTACATCTTCTTTAAAGGTAGTTTCTCTTGAATAACTTTTTTGTTCGAAATTAGTATTAAGAAGTTCACTCCCCTGCCCATTAGCTTTTTCCCAGATGATTGTTCCGAATTTTCCAAATGATGTTGAAAAGTACTCAGACGGAAAACGGGCAATGTCACCAATTTTATAAAACCCTCTGTCTCTTAATTTTTTTGACATCATTTTACCAATACCGGGAATTACCTCAATCGGAAGTGGTGCAAGGAATTCCTTTTCCATTCCTATTGGGACAAAAGTAATTCCAAGTGGTTTTCCAAAATCCGAGGTAATTTTTGCTACAGTTTTATTTTTCGCAATTCCAACTGAACAGGGCAATGAAAGAGTTTCTAATATTTCTTTTTGTAAAGCAGTTGCAAAATTAAATGCAGATGAAAACCTGTTTTTACTCTCAATAAAATCGATATAAAATTCATCTATTGATGCTTGCTCAACAACAGGAGTATGAGATTTAATAATATTTTTAACAAGTCTTGAATAACGACTGTACTCATCGGAATGACCACGCAGATATATTCCTTTGGGACAAAGTTTATATGCCTGTCTTATCGGCATACCGGAACGTAAACCAAATTCACGTGCTTCATAAGAGCAGGCAGAAACCACTCCTCTTCCTTTTGGATTAGCTCCTACAATAACAGGTTTTCCTTCTAACGATGGATTAAGAATTCGTTCAACCGAAACAAAGAAAGTGTCTAAATCAAGATGAATTATAAGACGCATTAATTTAAATCGCCCTGCAAAAAGTTAAACACTTTTGAAAATAACAGATTATCTTACCCGAAGTAAGTAGCCAGGATAAAATAATAAGACCTAAAGTAAAATTGTAATAACACAGAACACATAAAGTGTTCAAAGGAGAATTATTGTTCTTTAACTTTATCGTATTCTTCAAAAGCCATTTTATCAAGAGATTCTTTTAATTCTTTTGGAACAAAAACTCTCTCATAAAATTTCCCATCTTTTCCTTTTTCGTCCGGAGACGATACAAATAAACCGTTTGAGCCTTTTATTAACCTGAAACCTTTAATTATAAGTTTCTCTTCCGTTTCAAGATCAAAAAAGGCAGCAACTCTTGAATTGTTTTTCAAGGGGTTCATTCTTGCTATTTTCATAATTATTCCTTAAGATTTACATAATAAAATTACAAATATTTTCTTTTATTTTCCTAATCCCTTTTTAAAATAATGATGGACAAATCATCATAAATAGGTGCATCAAGTATAAAAGCATCAATGGTAGAAACAATTCTTTGACCAATTTCATTAACAGGTAAATGCTTGGTTGATTTAAGTATCTCGTAAAATTTTTCTAAACTGAAAAAAGTTCCATACTCGCTTCTGGCTTCAATTAATCCATCAGAAAAAGCCACAAAGATATCTCCACTATTCAAATAAAAATTTTGCAAAGTATATACTCCGCTTTTTAGCAAACCAAGGGCTGTTTCACCTTTAGGTAATTCAATTATTTTTTCTGCAGAAACAAACAGCGGCGGTAAATGTCCTGCGTTTGTATAAGACAAATTTCCTGTACCCGGAGTAATTTCCACATATAACATTGAAGCAAACATACTTCGCAATGAATCTCTATGAAAAATTTCATTGACTTTTGTAATTAATTCAGTAATTGAATTGCAATCATATGCAACGGTTCTTACCATCGCCTGAAGTTTGGCAGTAAGTAATGCAGCTTTTAAACCTTTTCCGGCGACATCAGCAATTACAGCGGCAACCCGATCTTCGCTTATTCTAATATAGTCAATTAAATCTCCCCCTACTTCATTTGCAGAACGAGTAAAAAGCCATAAGGACCATCCCTCAACCTTCGGACTTTGTTCTGGTCTCAAAGCTTCCTGAATTTTTCTCCCGGCATCAAGTTCATCGTGGGCAAGAAGTTTATCTTTAAGTTCAAGCATTAACACAATCAATATTACTGCAACACCAAACCAATTATCACTTGATGTATTCCCTCCTTGTTCATCCTTTATAATAATTTTTCCCGCAAGAATAAGCACTATGCCAACCAATAATAAAATTCTTCTAAGAGGATTTAGTTTTAAAATCATGCTTCTTAAAATCCACCAGACAATAAAGAAAATTCGTTTAACTGGATTCATTTGATTGAGTCGCTGTTTTTTTTCAGAATCAATGTAAAATTCTTTTAGGTCTCTGAATTCTCTACGAGCTTTCTTGAAGAAATCTTCCTGTTTGAAATCACTTCGAATGGTCTCGAATAATCGGGGATCATCTTTTCTGTTTGAAGAATTTGTATTCATTAATGTTATAAATTATTGTTTCAAATTTAGAGAACGAAATTCTTTTTTCTATATAATTTTTCCTATAGCTTTATGTAAATTTCTATGTATCTGTTCATTAAAGAATTTAATAAAAATTATTTTTCAGTCATTTTTACAAACTCAAATTTCTTAAATTGTATTACAAAAAAACTTATTTACTTTTATTGACCTGTTTATGATGAGAATATTTTTTTTATTAATTCTGTTAAGTCCACACATTACCGCACAAGTAATTACTATTTCGGGCACAGTTAAAGATTATAAAACAAACACTCCCCTTGATTCAGCAAGAGTGGATATAATAAATAAAAATAATCCTGTCGAGCATTATTTTGTCTTAACAAATAGTTCGGGAAACTGGTCTTACAGCTTTCAAACGAACTCTGTTAATGATTACTTATCCTCGCCAACGAGTTTTTCTGTTGAACAAAATTTTCCAAATCCATTCAACCCGTCAACTCAAATAAATTTTTATACTAATGGAAATGGAATTGCAAAGATATCTGTTTATAATTCAGTTGGACAGTTACTTGATACAAGAAGTTACAACGTTGAAAAAGGAAATCATTCCGTCGCGTGGACAACAAAAGGAGCTTCAGGTGTTTTGTTTTACTCAATTGAATTTGCAGGAAAAACTATCACAAAAAAAATGATCCAACTTGATGGCGGAGGAAGTGGTGGACTTGGGAATATTTTAACTTACGGAAAAGTTCAAAATAGTTTCAATAAAAAAAAATCAATTACGGAAGAATATTATGTTATTGCTTCCAAATTTATTTATATGCCAGACACTCTATCAATTAATCTTGAAAACAATTCAAATTTAAATTTCTTTCTTGAAACAGTTCACGATAAAGCATTTGTAATTGATTTACATAACGATGTAATGGAAAAAGTCATAACCGGTTATCAACTGGGTATTCGTCATACAACTGAACATTCCGATTTGCCTCGCTTTAAAGATGGCGGATACGATGCACAAATGTTTGCAATCTGGGTTAGTCCTTCCGATTCCTTAATTCATCCTTTCTATTCATATAGTATTCAGATGATAGATTCATTCTATAGCCAGATTGCAATGAACGCCAATCAATTTGCCCAGGCAAGAAATTATAATGAAATTCTGCAGGTTACTTCTTCAGGAAAATTTGCAGGAATTCTTGCGATAGAAGGAGGTCACGCAATAGAAAATGACCTGAATAAGTTGAGAGAATTTTATAACAAAGGTGTTCGTTATATGACTATTACCTGGAATAACAGTATTGCCTGGGCTGTTTCGGCTCAGGATTCCAGAAGCCTGACTGTTGGTTTATCGGAATTTGGAAAACAAGTCATTAGATTAATGGACTCACTTGGTATCATTATAGATGTCGCTCATACAGGAATAAAAACAATAAACGATATTCTTGCTATTACAAAAAATCCAATTATTAACTCTCATTGCGGAGTAAGAACTTTGAGAAATCATTACAGAAATTTATATGATTACCAGATTGATAGCATTGCTGCCCATGGCGGTGTTATTGGAGTAGTTTTTTATCCTCCGTTTTTATCCTCTTCAAGCTCGGTAAATATTGATACTGTAATTAAACATATTGATTATCTTAAACAACGAGTTGGAATTGATCATATCGCTCTCGGCTCTGATTTTGATGGAATAGAACAAACTGTATTGGGATTGGAAGATGTTTCAAAATTGCCACAATTAACAGCGGCTTTATTAAGAAAAAATTACTCAATTTCAGATGTTAGAAAAATTCTTGGTGAAAATTATTTAAGAGTATTTAAGAAAATTTGTAATTAAATATTTACTTTAATCAAAACAAGAACTTTTATTAAAATTCACTCGGTTTTTAATGACTATCGAGTTTTTTTAATTTAATTTTTTTTGAACTTTTCTGATTATAACTTAGTTTATCTGTGTGTGCGAAAAAAGTTGTTAATCAATTTGTATTTAAGGAGTTTTTATGAAAAAATTTCAGTGTGTTTTATTACTTGTAATATTATTTACAAGTCTTTCGAATTTACAAGCACAACCAACATTAAGTCTTCCAACAGATAATAGTACAGGTATTTCGTTGAACCCAACATTATCCTGGTCTGGGGGTATTAGTCCATATACTGTCAACATTTATTCTGATGCTACATTAACAACTTTAGTAGAGACTGTAGCGGGAGTAATTGGAACAAGCACTGCAACTAGTCTTGTTAACCTGAACAACACACAATATTGGTGGACTGTAACAGATGCTTCACCGGCTACATCGGGTTCATTCTCTTTCACAACAATCATTGAAACACCGAATTTAAACAGTCCAGCTAATTCAAGCATCAATATTTCAGTTGTACCAACTTTAACATGGAATAGTGTTGTTGGAGCTGTAACTTATGATTTAGAAATTGCACAAGATGCAGGCTTTACAACCGGTCTTCAGACGTTTCAAGGACTTACATCAACAAGTTTTACTTTTACTTCACCATTGATGAATTCGACATTATATTATTGGCATGTTAGAGCAAGTGACGGCACTAATAATACTGTTTACTCCGGAACCTGGACATTTACCACCATCAGAGCTGTACAACCATATTTGGGCTGGCCTTTAGGAGGAACTCAGATATATACTCCACAAGTATATTTTTCCTGGTACTTAAATGAAGCCGGTACAGGAGTTACATATGATTTTATGTATTCAACTGACCCCGGTATGTCAGGAGCGACTATAATTCCTGTTTCTACAACATATTATTCAATGGGTGGATTTTTGCCTGGAACAGTTTATTACTGGCAAGTAAGAACAAAATTAAGTGGACTAGTTTCAAGGTATTCAACAATTGAAAGTTTTATATCTTATGGTCCCACAACAACCCCCTTACCTTCCTGGCCAACAGGTGGAGCAACGGTTTATGTAAATCCTCCAACTCTTTATTGGTATCTCAACACTGCCAATCAAGGATTGACTTTTGATATCGAGTGGAATTCAACTGGAGTTTTTACTGGTACTCCAACCATCGGATATAGTGGTATTGGAAATTTATATCAACAATTACCAAACCTTCCGGCTGGCACTTATTATTGGAAGGTCCGTTCATATAATGGAACAAATTACTCTACCTGGTCTGCAATGGAGTCTTTCATTATACAGGGAAATGCAACACCATTACAGCCAATTCTTGCCTGGCCAGTCGGTGGAGCAATCGTATATTCGGGAAGTACTTTATTATCATGGTATCTTGCTGGTACAAGTTACGGATTAACTTATGATATTGAAATAAATACAAGTGGAGTTTTTACCGGTATACCTAATTTTACTGGAATTGTTGATAATTACTATAACTATTCCGGATTAATAGATGGCACCACATATTATTGGCGAGTTCGTTCTTATGATGGAACTACTTACTCAAGCTGGTCAAATCCAGAATCGTTTACAGTTTTCGGTTCTCCAACAGATATTACTCCTTTCTGCTTGTGGCCTGTTGGTGGAGCTTCCGTTTATTCAACCACTGTTGACTTATGCTGGTACCTGAATTCTTATTTCGCAGGTATGACGTTCGACATAGAATACAATACAACAGGAATATTTACTGGAACCCCAACCGTTACTGGAATAACCAATACTTATTTTCAATTGAATGGATTAATACCAGGAACAACTTATTATTGGAGAGTTCGTTCTATTAATGGACTTACAATCTCAAATTGGTCTGGTGGTGAATCTTTTATTGTAGTAAATACAACTGGTTCACAGACGCCTATTTGTGGGTGGCCTGTTGGTGGCGCAGTAGTGTACCAGAGCACTCAAAATTTATATTGGTATTTGAATGGACCATCCGTTGGTTTGACCTATGATATTGAATATAATACAACAGGTTCTTTCACCGGCACTCCAGATGTAAGTGGAATTACAGACACTTATTATCAACTTGCAGGATTAACAAGTGGAACTTATTATTGGAGAGTTAGAGCATTTGATGGAGTAAATTATTCTCCTTGGTCGACCGATGCAAATTTTGTCGTTTCTCTGTCCTTTGGACCGATGAGACCAGTTGCCGGAAGTCCTATTAACGGTGTAACTATTCCAACAAATAGTCCAACTCTTGCTTGGTATTTACCTGCTGGGTCATCTTCTTTAACTTATGAAGTCCAATATTCAACAAGTTCTTTAATGACTAACCCCGTTTCATTATCGACTAACAATCCAAGAATACAGACTAATAGTTTAAATTCAGGAATTACTTATTATTGGAGAGTCAGATCCAGGACAATTAGCGGACAATATTCAGAATATTCAAAAATTGCATCTTTTATCGCATCAAATCCTACGGGAATAGATGAGAAAAATATTCCAAGTGAATATGAACTGGTTCAGAATTATCCCAATCCGTTCAATCCGAACACAATGATAAAATTTAATATTCCAATTGATTCCAAAGTAGAATTAATTGTATATAACTCATTGGGAGAAATTGTTACAAAACTAGTAGATGCTTATAAACCAGCAGGACAGTATAATATATCCTTTGATGCAAGTAAACTAACAAGTGGTGTTTACTTCTATAAGCTGATAGCTAATAATTTTGTTAGCATAAAAAAGATGTTGCTTATCAAATAGATTTTTTATAAAACTTAGCCCTGTGCTGCTAAAACACAGGGCTAAAATTCAGGAGATAAAATGGATTTACAAAACGTTTTATTAAGTTAAGTTTCAGCTTTTTTTCTCTTGTCGATCCTGGTTTTTTCAATCACCTATTTATATTTTGAATTTAAAAAACGCAAACAAAAAAAACTGGAAGAACAGCGGAATTCTTACAAGATTAAAACTTTTAATTTAAAAGTCTCAAATACTCATTATAAAAGTTTTATTTAGTGTTTTAGAAAATCCTTTTATTAGATTTATAAAACATTAAGTCTCTATTAGTCAAACGATTTACATTTTAAAAATAAAAAACCCTGTAATTATTTACAGGGTTTCTTGTTTAGAGCTGGTGAACGGATTTGAACCGCCGACCGGCTGATTACAAATCAGCTGCTCTACCAACTGAGCTACACCAGCAATTTTTTATTTCGGTGGACAAAAATAACATTTTCTAAGTTTCCCAACAAATTCAATTGAAAAAAATTTTTCATTTTTTGTTTAATAAGCAAAAATAATTATAAGGTAATTTTGAACTGAACCATTTTCTGTTTTACTTTTTTAATTAACTCAAATTTTATATTACTAAATTCAACAATGTCTCCTGAATTTAAGATTTTGCCTGTCTGATATGCAATAAATCCCGCCACTGTTTGATAATCTTCTGATAGAGGTAATGACTTATTAAATATCTCATTAAAATCTTCCAGAGTCATTGAACCAAGAATAATAAATTTTCCATCAGGCAATTCAGAATACTCTTTTGAAACTTCACCATCAATACTAATTTCTCCAACAATTTCACTTAGAATATCTTCAAGTGTAATAACTCCTTCTGTTCCGCCATATTCGTCAGTAATTATAAAAATTCTTTCTCCTCTCTTCTGCATTTCTTTCAATATTTCCGAAATCAATTTGGTTTCAGGCACAAAATGAGCAGGACGAATAATACTTTTTATATCAACATTTATTTTTTCTATAAATTGACGGAGAAGGTCTTTAATATGAACTATGCCAAGAATATTATCTGGTGAATCTTTATAAACGGGAACAAGATTATGACCAGTTTTTATAATATCATGAAACATCTGTGCATCATCATCAATCATTTTGATTGCAACCATTTCTGTTCTGGGAATCATTATTTGGTTTGCTCTCAAATCATTAAACTCAAAAATGTTCTCAAGAATTTCGTGTTCGGTTTTATCGATTTCTCCGCTTTTTAATCCTTCGCCTATCATTATTTTAATCTCTTCTTCGGAAACAGGTGTTTCACTAAAACCAGCTTTTGTTTTAAAAGGAAAAAGAAAAAAATTCGCAACCATCAAAATTAATTTAATAGGATATTCACTTATTCTATCCAACAAGATCAATGGTTTAACAAAGATCGGAGCTAACTGATTTGAATATTTATGTCCAACTTCTTTTGGCACTAAATATCCCAGAATTACCAACACTGAAACCAGCAAAAGAACTATTAATATTTTTATCAAAAACAAGAAAGTACTATTCGTTTTTGTAATCTTATCGATTATCATCAAAGTAAAAAATGCTTCTGCAATTATGCAAATTGTTGAATACATTTTGATTAGTGCGGATAGCTTATCGGGATTTGTTTGGAAATAACTTATGTCATCCTGACCGATTATTTTGTTTTTGCTTTCATTATCCGATTTAAAATACAACAGCGAACTTTCTGCCGCAGCAAAAAATCCACAGAAAAACAAAAAAAGCAAAACAAGTAATAATAATAATGTCATAAATATTTTTTTTGTTTGATAAAGTATAGTAAATATTTAATTAAAAATCATTCTTGAAGTCAATTTTTTCATAATTAAATTGTTACTCATACATTTGCAGTGATAATTTTAAGCATTTAGAAGTTTTTATGAAACCAAAGAAAATAAAAATAGAAAAAGATAAATTGCAAATCATTAAGCAAGACGACACCAGTTTATACATTGACATCAAATACTTGCGGGATGAATGCCCTTGTGCTGATTGTAAAGGTGAAACTATTCTCTTTAAAACATACTTGCCAGAAAAACCCGCCGTTCAACATCCTGATATGTATAAAGTCTCAAAAATTGAACTTGTTGGTGGTTATGCTATTCAAATTACATGGAAGGATGGACACGATACCGGCATTTATTCGTGGGAATATCTTGAACAGCTTTTTAAAGATCAGCAAAACTCATCAAAACAGGAATATGATAAATTGGTATGATAAGTCAATCTGAATTAAAATACTATTCTTCACTTTTACTTAAAAAGCATCGTCGTGAAGAAAAAAAATTTTTAGTTGAAGGGGAAAAATTTGTTGAAGAAGGACTAAAAAGCAACTACAACTGCGAAATGATTTTTATCACTTCATCATTTAATAAGAAGCAAATAAATTATATCAGCAAAAGTTTTGATGTAAGAATTGAGGTGTTAAAAACAAAAGATTTTAACAAACTTTCTGATACTGTAACTCCTCAGGGAATAATAGCAGTATTTAAAGAAAAAGAACAAAATTTTGAAAATATTAAATTTGATGATGTAGTAGTTGCATTGGACAACATTTCTGATCCTGGTAATGCTGGTACAATAATCCGCAATTGCGATTGGTTTGGAATTAAAAACATATTTTTAAGCAAGGATTCTGTTGAGTTATATAATCCGAAATTAATTCGTTCTTCTGCCGGTTCATTATTTAATTTGAACATTTTTCGGGAAGTAGAACCAGAAATTATTATTACAACATTAAAATCATTTGATTATCAAATTCTTGTTGCAGATCTTAAAGGTGAAGATGTTTACGATTTCCAATTCAAGAAAAAAACTTTACTTGTTTTTAGCAATGAAGCGAATGGACCGTCAGAAAAATTTATAAAATTAGCTGATAAAAAAATAACCATCCCTAAAATTGGGATGGTTGAATCATTAAACGTAGCTTCTGCCTCTGCTGTAATTCTATCAGAGTGTCAAAAGAAAAAATTTACTACTGTGCAATCCCGCTAAACTGAAGTCCGGCTTTCCCGTTATTTCCTTCTGAAGAGATTTTAACATTAATTTTTTTCGTTCCGAGTGTATCAGCAATATCACTTATTGAAAACGAAAAGAATGTCCAAGCTTTACTTTGTGTATCAGGCAGAGTAATATCAAGATCACCTGATGTTAAAATGCCTTCACCCGTAATTTCCACTTTAATTTTTGTTCCGGAGGTCAAAGGATTTCCATTCTGGTCACTTACAGTATAATTAAATAATTGAGAACCGCCATCAGGTATAATGAAAGATGAAGGAGTAACAGTTATATAAGGCAATCCTGAAAAAAGTACAAGTGTATTTGCAGAAATTGTATTAAAATTTTCATCTGCGGTTTTAGCTGTAATTGTTGCAAATCCCGCTCCCAACGTTGGATGAACAGGTAATGGAGATGCAGACATCAAATCTACACTTGCGGTTCCATCAATTTGCGTTACTGCAGAACCACCAATAATGCCACCAGTTGAAGAAAAATATACAATCGTACCAGTTCGTACAGGATTTGAATATTTATCTCCAACAAAAGCTGTTATAGTATTCTTCAACCCAAAATAATTATATCCGGGGAAGTTCAATAATTCAGGAGCAACACTAAAGTGTGCTAAATCAGGTAATCCTCCGTGAATTGTATATGAAACAGGAGTAGAAATAATTGTTTTTGTTCCAAGAGTAATCTTTGCAATAATTTGAACAATACCAGCAATTGTACCGCTTGTTAAGCTGCATTGAGCTCTGCCTGAACTGTCTGTCATTGTGGAATCAGGAGTCAAAAATTCACCTCCACCGGGAGAGGCAGCCAGAATAAATTGGACTGTTACTGCATGATTATAACTTAAATTTCTTCCTAAGGAATCCACTACCTGAAAAATTAAATTCCCATTTTCCAGATCACCGCTGCCTTTTACTCCAAGACGCGTAGTTGATTGTGATAGCAAATATATTGAACCAGCCGGACCGCTTCCTGTAAACGGTTGAGAGGTCGGAGTTAATTTTATTGTAGAGAGAGAAACTGTAGTGCCTGATTTTACATATACATTTGAAGTATCGCTGATATAACCAATTTGGGAAATTACAATTGTTAAAGTCTGACTTGAATCCAGTGCAAATTGAGAAGAGAATTTTCCTTTGCTATCACTTTGCACAATTTGAACACCCGAACTATAAATAATCTTTACAGATGCAAATACAAGAGCATCTCCAGTAATTGCATCAACAAGCGCTCCTGAAATTTTTACCTGCGTATCTTTCGTTTCATTGGTATCTTTAATATCTGGATCAGCAATAGTTTTACAGCTATTAATAAAAAACATAACACCAATTACTATTGCAATTAAAAAATAAAAATATTTTACCGGATACTTCGTTGTTTCTTTCATACTCTCAACTCTAAAAATTTCCATTTAAAAGTTAGTAGAATATTTTTTATTAACCAAGTATTCTGCACTTAATTTCTTGATGTTTGATATAGCTAACTTGATAAATCTAAATATTTTCATATCTTTGCATCAAATTTTTTAATAATTAACAATAGGTAAAGTTATGAAAAAAGTTCTTCTTACTGTTCTTGCGTTCATGTTTGTAATGATTTTGAACATTAACGCTCAAATTAAACCAATAGTTAAAATCGGATTACAAGGAGATTACCTCTTAACATTAACTGATTTTAATTATGACAATGGCATAAAACCTTCCTTCTGGGGAAGAGCGTTCCTGCGATGGAATATGCTTGATTATCTCGATGCAGACTTTGGTGTTGGCTATGCACAATATGCAGGTTACGATTTCCTGAAGGGGACATTCAAAAGCGAATTAATTCCAATTGACTTCAAATTTTTGTTAAAACCTTTTGAATTTGAAGTGGCAAATCCTTATGCTTATTTTGGAGCTGGAGTAATGCACTATAAGGTTAAAGAATTTCCGCTTTCTGTAAACCCAACAAAATTTGTTTATGAAAAAGGCTGGACCGGAATTATTCCTGTAGGTGTTGGAATTGAAATTAACGTCAGCGATAGATTTTCTATCGATTTGCATGGAGGTTTTGGATATTCTTTAACTGACAACCTGAATTATTATAAAGATGGTGAGCCTTTTGATGCTTTTTATAATTTCGGTTTAGCATTTATGTACGGCTTGGGAGAATCAGATACGGATGTTGATAAAGATGGTTTGAAAAATGATGAAGAAAAAGATCTCTATATGACTGATTATAAAAATCCTGATACTGATGGCGATGGATTAAATGACGGTGATGAAGTTCTTAAATATTTTACTAATCCACTCAAAGTTGATACTGATGGTGATAAATTATCTGATTATGATGAAGTAATGAAGTATAAAACAGATCCAAATAAAGTTGATACTGATGGTGATGGTTTAAGCGATTATGATGAAATAATGACATACAAAACTAATCCAATAAATATTGATACCGATGGTGATGGATTAAAAGATAAAGAAGAAATATTTACTTATAAAACCGATCCTTTGAAAATTGATACAGACAACGATGGATTAAAAGATGGTGACGAAGTATTAAAATATAAAACTAATCCATTAGTGGCCGATACTGATAATGACGGCTTAAAAGATGGTGATGAAGTACTAAAATACAAAACCGATCCTTTGAAGATTGACACTGATAGTGGAACCATTAATGATGGAGTTGAAGTTAGCAGAGGAACAAATCCTCTTGATAGCGGTGATGATATTCCGAAACCAAAGGTCGTTATTGAAACAGGAAAAAGTCTTGTATTAGAAGGAATAGTATTTGAAAGCGGAAAATCGACTATACTTCCTTCATCAGAAGAAACACTTAATAAAGCATTCACAATACTTAGTGAAAATCCTGATATAAATGTGGAGATACAGGGACACACAGATAACCAGGGAAACAAGAAAAAGAATATGAAACTTTCGCTTGACCGTGCTGATGCTGTAAAAACCTGGCTTGTTAAAAAAGGCATTGATCCCTTGAGAATGACTACAAAAGGTTTTGGACCAGATATGCCAATTGCTGATAATAAAACCCCTGAAGGAAGACAAAAGAATCGCCGCATTGAATTTTTCAGAACAAAATAATTTATTCTTCCAAAAATTTCTTAAAGGCTGTCTTAAATGGCAGCCTTTTTTGTTTTAATAATTTTCTTTTTTTAGTAGAAATCAATCTATATTTTTGTTACCAGTTAATTCAACACATATAAAAAAGTTTCTATTCAAACAAAAGAAGGCATGCTTATGAACAACAAGGTGAAAGTCAGCACACAGGGAATTAGTCCAGATTTCAATTCTGCTACGGGTGATTACAACGAGGTCAATCATGGTGAAAAAGATCAATTTGAACTTTATGATATTTTTCAAAAAGTAGAAAAAGTTATACCTG
>CAZQSR010000020.1:0-25621 GCA_964596145.1 uncultured Ignavibacteriaceae bacterium | reverse complement strand
CATCTTATAAAAATAGATTCAAATTCTTAAACCTGAAGCATTAAAATCGACCGAATAAAATCCTGGAGCTTTAATTTCCTTTATTAATGTTGCTATTTCTTTTCCAAGACTGTTGAAAATTTTAATTGAGACTTCACACATTGTGGGAATTGAAAAAGAAATCCTTGTAACAGGGTTAAAGGGATTAGGATAATTTTGATCTAGTACAAAATTTTCAGGAGTGTGATTAACCACAACTTCAACAATATCGCTGTATGTAAATGTTCCATCAGAATCAATTTGTTTTAATCTATAAAGATAAACACCTGTAGGAATTTTTTGATCCGGGAAATGGTATTCTTTTATCGAGTTACTATTACCGTTTCCTTTAACAAAACCAACTGTTATCCACATGGAATTAGTGGATTCCTTGAGCCGTCTTTCAATTTCAAAGCCGTAGTTGTTAACTTCGTTTGCTGTTTTCCAGTTTAAAACTATTCCTTGCTTTGTTACGTTAGCTTTGAAAGAAATAAGTTCAACAGCCAGAGGAACAGCATTTAAAGATGCTGTATAAGAACCGCCACCGGTTCCCCCGATATAAGCCGCATTCAATTCTTTCATATTAATTGAATAAGATTTCATGTCAAATCCATCTGCATCACCACCGCCAAACTGAGCAAATGCTGACGAGGCCAATAATAACAAAGTTGATATTATAAATTTATTCATTTCACACCTCTAATAATTATGGTACTGTAAAATTCGATTTTATCGTTATCTAAATTAAAAGCGGTCAGATAATCTTGAGTATGAACAATTAACACGAAACGAGCCTCCTCTTAAACCTGAACCAACAGCATTAATTACTCCACTTCCCGCAAATCCTGCCCAATCACTGTTAGTTGCATACCCGCTAGTGCTTAATGAACCATCACCATGAGTTCCTGTAAAACTTCTTCCGTTAGAAATTCCAATTGATACAATTTCTTCCCAGAGGCTTCCACTCATCTCCATTACCCCAAAATAACTTGCTCCAGATTGTTCACGATTTGTAATATTAGTCGCAAACATTCCAACTCTGTGTGCTCCAACATTAGTAGGATCTCCGCAAGTGCAGTTAGCACCTACAGTCGTAGAGACTTCGTTTGAGAAGCCCTGATTGGTGATTTCGTTATTGTTAACTATCGTTAGGTTAGTGTTTCCCCATGCATAGTCATCTACCACAGGAGTTTGGTTACTTCTGCAAACTTTTTCAAACTCAAGTTCTGTCATTGGTCTTAAACCAGACCAGTCTGCAAAAGCTGATCCCATCACCCAGTTAATATAATTACAGGCAATATTTAATCCATCTCCGGATTCATTACCAGTTCCATTGCCATTATAATCACAATAAAAGTTTACTGGATCGGTAGTATTTGGAAATGTGCCATCACAACGAATTCCGTTTCTATATGCCATTGAAGTTGTATTACTCATAACATATCTATTTGTGACTGTTGTTCCGGTTATGTTGGAAGACACAAGGCTATTCTGTTGTGTACGAGTTAACGTATTAAGAAAACTCATATATTGTTCTTGCGACATTTCATATTTCATGCAATAAAAGGCATTGTAACCTTTAGGGAAAGAAGCAGGTAAGGTTTTTGTCGTTGAGTTATTAAAATCATCTGCAACACTCATACCGCTTGCATTATTATTTCCAATATTTCCATCGCTTGTTCCTCCTAGAGTTAAAGAATTTTCAGAGGTTATCATAAGAGGCGTTGTTGTACTATTTGCATTATGCAATTGTCCTCTGATATTATTAGTTGTTCCATCTCCGACATAGAAACTTCCGGATGGAATGTAAACCATTTCGATTGCAAAGATTTTTATATCGATAATTGATGTATCAGCAACATTATTTTCGCCATAGTTCCATTGTAGTTTTACACCACTCCAGTTTATAGAGCCAGTGCCGTTTGAGCTTCTATAAGCAAAAACACCCATACCTCTTTGATTAGAAGAGATAGTTGTGGTGCCAACAGAAAAAGCCGCTGGAACTCCGTTATTTGTTGTAACCGTATGATTGCCCAAAGTAGTAGAAAGGTATGCATGCTGCCAGTTTCCAGTTCCCACACGATATTTTGCAAAAATCCAAACAGCGTCCCAGTTAGCTGGTCCCGAAGCAATCCTCCAAGAATTATCCCAGCTTATATCAAATACAATTTGTGTTGTATGATTAGTGACGTTTTGATTGGTTAAATAAACGTTTGATACAACAACATTATTGCATAGCAAAGTAAACTGAAATAAAATTACAAATAATATTAACTTATTCTTTATACTTTTATTCATAAAAAACCCTTTCCTATTTTTATATGAAAATAAAGTAAAATATATACCTTATGTTCGTCACAAATGTAAATAATAATAATTAAAAAAGCACGAACATTTTCAGGTAAGTAATATAATTTTTTTGAATTCAATTTCACTTTTTCTAAGTTGCATTTAGAAAAATTTATTAGTGTGTCAATGAAGAAATGAACTTAGATATTTTCTTCATAAATATTCCAACTTTAAGTAAGGAGAGATTTTGATGAATTGGCTCTTTAAAATGTTTAATCAATCCATTGGCAAAAAGCTACTAATGGCTTTAACAGGGTTGTTTCTGATTATTTTTCTTTGTGTACATTTATTCGGTAACATCTTCCTTTATGTGGGTAAAGATGCTTTTAACCTTTACGTTCATACTTTGAATGAAACTGCCCTTGTATATTTTATTCGTCTGCTTGAAATAGGATTAGTGTTTGGATTTGGTTTTCACATTTGGGATGGTTTAAGACTTTGGCTGCAAAACAGGAAAGCCAGACCTGTTCCGTATAAAATAAACGCTGCAGATCCGAATAGTACATTCGCATCGCGAAATATGATAATCTCTGCAAGTATAGTTTTGATCTTTCTTGTTATACACTTGAAAAATTTCTGGTATGCTTTCAAATATGAAAAAGATCCCGCTTTAGTTACCGATTATGATATTGTACTTGGAGTATTTAAAGATCCAATTTATTCATTAATTTATGTTTTTGCAATGGTTCTTTTAGGGTTGCATCTATGGCATGGTTTCCAGAGTGCATTTCAAACGCTTGGTTTGAATCATCAGAAGTATACACCTTTTATTAAAACTGTTGGAAGACTTTTTGCTTTTCTCATTGCATTTGGTTTTGCTTCTTTTCCCGTTTACTTTTTTTTCTTTGGGAGGTAATTTGTTATGAAATTAGAATCTAAAATTCCTGCAGGTAATATTTCTGAAAAATGGATGAATCATCGTTTTAGTATTAAACTCGTAAATCCGGCAAACAAAAGGAAATATGATGTACTTGTTGTTGGGACTGGTTTAGCAGGTGCTTCAGCGGCTGCAACTCTTTCTGAACTTGGATACAATGTTACTGTTTTAACTTTTCATGATAGTCCTCGTCGTGCTCATAGCATTGCTGCCCAGGGAGGAATAAATGCAGCTAAAAATTATCCGAATGATGGTGATAGCATTTACAGACTTTTTTATGATACATTAAAAGGTGGAGATTATCGAGCTCGCGAAGCAAATGTTCACCGTCTTGCTGAAGTAAGTAATAACATTATTGATCAATGTGTTGCTCAAGGCGTTCCGTTTGACAGAGAATATGGCGGACACCTTGATAATCGTTCTTTCGGTGGAGCTCTTGTGTCAAGAACTTTTTACGCAAGAGGTCAAACAGGGCAGCAACTTTTACTGGGTGCTTATAGTGCATTAAGCAGACAAATCGGACTAGGAAAAATTAAAATGCTCACGCGACGTGAAATGTTTGGAGTCGTTTTAGTTGATGGAATTGCAAGAGGAGTTGTTGCAAGAAATCTTGTTACAGGGGAAATAGAAAGCTACTCTGCTCACGCTGTTTGTCTTGCCACGGGTGGTTATTCACGTGTATTTTATCTCTCAACAAATGCTATGAATTGCAATACAACAGCTATCTGGAGAGCTCATAGAAAAGGAGCGGCTTTTGCTAATCCTTGTTATACACAAATTCATCCAACCTGTCTTCCGCTTCATGGCGATCAGCAATCAAAATTAACATTAATGAGTGAATCATTAAGAAACGATGGTCGGGTTTGGGTTCCAAAGAAAGCAGGTGATACACGAAAACCTTCAGATATTCCTGAAGATGAAAGAGATTACTATCTGGAAAGAAAATATCCATCTTATGGAAATTTAGCTCCACGTGATATTTCTTCAAGAGCCGCCAAGGAAGCTTGTGATGCCGGAAGAGGAGTGGGAGATACAGGTCAGGCTGTATATCTTGATTTCGCTGATTCAATAAAAAGATTGGGGAAATCTGTTATTGAAGAAAGGTATGGAAATCTTTTCCAGATGTACGAAATGATTACTGCTGAGAATCCTTATAATGTTCCAATGCGAATATATCCTGCACCTCACTATACAATGGGCGGGCTTTGGGTCGATTATAATTTGATGAGTTCAATTCCTGGCTTGTATGTACTTGGAGAAGCTAATTTCTCAGATCATGGAGCAAACCGACTTGGTGCGAGTGCACTTATGCAAGGTTTAGCTGATGGTTATTTTGTCATTCCTTATACAATAGGAGATTATCTTGCAAGCACAAAATTTTCTGTTGTAAAAACTGATCACCCTGAATTTAAAAAAGAAATTGATTCTGTAAAGGATTTAACAAAGCGAATTTTATCAGTTAAAGGAAAACGTACTACTGATGATATTCATCGCCAGCTTGGAAGAATTATGTGGAATAAAGTTGGAATGGCTCGGAATGAAAAAGGTCTGAAAGAAGCTATAACTGAAATTCAACAACTGCGAGAAGAATTCTGGAAAAATGTTAATGTCCCTGGTTCTGCTGATGATCTTAATCAGGCTTTAGAGAGGGCAGGAAGATTAATAGATTTTCTTGAACTTGGTGAATTGATGGCTATCGATGCACTTCATAGAAATGAATCCTGTGGTGGACATTTCAGAGAAGAATTCCAGTATGAAGATGGTGAGGCAAAGCGTGATGATGAAAACTTTTCATATGTGGCTGCATGGGAATTCATTGAACCAGGTAAATGGATATTAAACAAAGAAGAATTGAACTTTGAATTTTTAAAACCTACAGTAAGGAGTTACAAATGAGTAAAGGTAATATGAAACTAACTCTTAAGGTTTGGAGACAACCAAATAATAATGCAAAAGGACATTTCGAAACTTATACTGCTGAGAATGTTTCTCCGGATAGCTCATTTTTAGAAATGCTTGATGTTGTAAATGAAGGACTGGAAGCGAACGGAATAGAGCCTTTTGCATTTGAGCATGATTGTCGCGAGGGAATTTGCGGATGCTGTGGGTTAGTAATAAATGGAAGACCTCACGGTCCTTTGCAGGGAATTACAACATGTCAGCTTCATATGCGTCACTTTAAAGATGGTGATACAATATGGATTGAACCATGGAGAGCAAAAGCATTTCCTGTAATTAAAGATTTGGTTGTAGATCGCACTGCTATGGATAAAATAATTCAGGCAGGAGGATTTGTTTCCGTTGATACAGGTGGAGTGCCAGATGCAAATGCTACATTGATTCCTAAAGAAATTGCTGAACTTGCAATGGACGCTGCAGCTTGTATTGGCTGTGGAGCTTGTGTCGCTGCTTGTCCAAATGCTTCTGCTATGCTTTTTGTAAGTGCAAAAATTTCTCAACTTGCTTTACTTCCGCAGGGGAAACCTGAAAGAGAAGTTAGAGTTGAAAAAATGGTTGCAGAAATGGATAAATGGGAATTTGGAAACTGTACCAATATTGGTGCTTGCGAAGCCGAATGTCCTAAAGAAATAAAATTAACAAATATTGCTCGGTTGAACAGAGAATTTTATCGTGCTAAATTTTTGCATCAGGATATAAAAATCAAGACCGGCGCATAAATATTCTTAATTAATTCAATCCTGATTAAAGTTTTTAATCAGGATTTTTTTATTTTAAAGTTGCAAATAAATTGGATATCAAAATGTTTGAAAAAGAAATTAGATTTATTACTGATTTCAATCTTAACAGGATAAAAAGACTGGGGTCATTTTTTACTTTAGATGATATGATTTCGGTTAATGTTCATCCTGCTATTGTACAATATATATCTGCTGAACTGGATTATCTTATATATCTTGACAGGCAAAGATTGCTGCAAAAATCTTTATTTGATTATTCGGATCCTGAAATAGTTAAGTACTTTGATTTAATAAGCAAAGAAATCAAGAGCAAAAAACTCCTTCCGTTTGAAGATGTAAAAAAACTTGTTGAGCAGGCAGTAGCTTTTAACGTTAACTATGTACTCCGTCCCAAATGGACCTTAAAGAAATTTATTTTTGAAGGTGACCAGGTTCGAAACTATGATGAAATAAAACTGCTTCTTAATTATGTATACTTTTATGATTTTCTAAAAAATATCTTAAGCATAGTGTTGCATAAAAAAAATATTATTTCAATAAGCAATATTGAATTCACGGAATTACTTGATGGAATTCAGAATGAATTACTTGCAACTCAGCTTGATAAAGTTTTGGAAAATGGTTTGTATTGTATTGCCGAGTTTATAAATATTGGTGAAGTGAGCAAAACAAAAATTGCTATTGGTAGTGTTGAAATATTTTTAAAAGAAAAAGGATTGCATAATCAGATATATAAAATTCGTCAGTTGCTTTCTGTTGATCCCAAACAAAAGTTTGAATTAAATGAAGTCCTTTCTGCATTACAAAAAGAGATACCAATTGATATTGAAAAATCAGGAGAAGATTTAACCGCCGAACTTTTTGCACCAGATTTTCAATCACCAAAAGAAGTCTCAAGTATTAATAATCAACCTGATTTATTTTCTCAGCCGGTTAAAGAAGAATCAATAATTCAACCTCAAGAAGAAATATATGATAAAGGCATTTCAGAGACTGAAAATATTTCCTTTGACGATAACCTAACACAAGAAATGATTGGGCTAAATTTAGATGGAATAAATACAGTTGATGAAAACAAAATCATGGAAGAATATTTTCCGCCGGTTTCATCAATAGAAGAAATAAAAGATCTTGAAATTCAATCTGAGTTGATAGAAAAGAATATTGATATGGATGGATATCAACCGGAAGAAAATGAAGAAATTGTTGAAGAACAAGGAGAGGAAATTCATATAAATTTTGATGTTCTTGAACAGACTGAAGAAAAGTCCGAAAGCGAGGGAGCTATTGAATCCGAGGTAGAAATTGAGTTATCATTAGATGATTTGAATATTCAAGAAGAAAATATAGATGAAGAAGTTAAAAATGAAGAACCTGCTTTTGATGAAATCTTGCAGACGGAGACAGAATTATTAAATAAGCAGGAAGAAATACCGGTCAAAGATGAAAAAATTGATGCAGAGGAAGTAAATGAGTTAGAAGAAAATGATATTTTCAATTACTTTACTGCAAAAGATACAATGAAAATTATTTCTCATGTTTTTAATCAGGATAGCGTGGATTTTGTAAATACACTCGAACGAATTTCTGAATGCAGTAATTTTGATGAAGCAAATGAACTTATGAAATCGGTTTTCACTTCTTACCGAATTAATCCATTCAGTTCAAAAGAAGCGAATATTTTAATCAATAGAGTGGAAGAGTATTTTAAAGAAAAGAAATAATTAACTATTTTTTTTTGAATCATAAATTTTGCGCAGCTCAAATATAGTAATACCATATGCTACTGCAACATTTAAAGATTGTTTTATTCCATATTGAGGAATCTCAAGAGCCATATCACACAAGTCTAATAATTCCTGCGAGACGCCTGTAATCTCATTTCCAACTAAAAGTGCTAAGGGAAAATCCTTTGCATTTACTTCATTATAAGGTACACTCTTATTCGTTAGTTCAAGCGCCGCAATTTTTACTCCGGAAGATTTTAAATCAGTGACTGCATCAACTGGATTTTTTACATATTCCCATTTTACGCTTTCAGTGGCTCCAAGAGCGGTTTTAAGTACATCTTTATTTGGTGGATGCGGTGTGTAACCACATAAATAAAG
Source organism: uncultured Ignavibacteriaceae bacterium (assembly GCA_964596145.1). Taxonomy (GTDB): domain Bacteria; phylum Bacteroidota; class Ignavibacteria; order Ignavibacteriales; family Ignavibacteriaceae; genus CAZHVS01. The sequence continues at coordinate 17,570 of CAZQSR010000020.1, read as the reverse complement.
CTTTTCAATCATTGCTCCGTCTGATGTACGAAAGATTGAACCCACATTATAACTTGATCTTATACTGTTTAATATAACATAGACAGGAAGTTTCTTTGCATCCTTAATTGTATCAAGAGTGCTCCGATTTGAAGAAATTTCTGAGTGGGAAAGTTTTCGCATTAAATAATGTTTACGGCTTTTTTCACAACCATTTTTGTGATAATACTGGAGCCTTTAATGAATGAAGTATTCACTACACCATGATTAATGCTGTTTGCGATAATAATTACCTTATAAATTCCGGGCACTGCATTAAAAATACTGCTTGGTATATAAATTCCTCCTGAAGCTGGACTTGGAATGTTTATCCTTGTTACATTATTACCGCTTGGAGCAAAATATTGTATATCAAGATACATTTGACTTCTCTGGTCAGCAGAATTCCATTTTACAAACAAGCTATCACTTTTTTTATGGTCTGACGGACAAACTATTTCATATAATTCCTTATCAAGTGAAGTAACTGTATTTGTATAACGGCTTCCATCAAGTGATGCAAAAACACAATCATATTTTGTTTTTAATTCATATTTCAATTTACTTGCTGGCTGAATGCAGTAATATGGTCTTTGCTGCATATTAAATAATTTTGTCAGGAAGACATCATTAATAAAAATATCAGACGTTTTCAACTCTACCTGGTTTTCATTGCCATCATATACTGTAACAAACATACTATCTCTTCTTACATTATTTGTATCAAGAATAGTACTTATTATGATTTCGGTTCTGTAAAGCGAAGGTTCAAGTCTTGGATTCTGATCAGGCTCATCTATCTCTTCTTCGCAGCTTATAAAAATTAGTGGTAAAAGTAAAATCAAATAATAAAAATATTTTTGCATACAAAATTTTAGTTTGTTTAAAAAACAGTTTATTTTTCCTATACGATAATACTAAAAAATGAATTAATATTTAACTGCTAATTGTCCGCAAGCTGCAGAAATGTCATCTCCTTGAGTATTCCTTAACATAACTGTCAAGTTTTTATCTCTTAATTTTTGTGCAAACACTTCAATTTTATCATTAGAAGATGATTCAAGTTTTGCCGAAAGTCCAGCGGGATTCATATGTTTTAAAGAATTAAAGGGAATGATATTTATCTTACACGGAAATTTTTGTGCTAGTTTTACTAAAGCTTTTATATCTTCATCTCGATCATTAAGGTCTTTTAACATTAAATATTCCAATGTAATCCTATTTCCGGTTGTTTTCGCAAAATATTTAATTGCTTCAATTGTTTGTGCTAATGGATATTTCTTATTAATTGGCATTATTTTATTACGAATCTCATCAAAACAGGAGTGAAGCGAAAGAGCGAGTTTTACTTTTAATCCGCTGTTGGCTAATTCAATTATTTTGGGTGCGATTCCGGCTGTTGATACAGTGATTTTTTTCAGACTAATTCCAGTGGTCAATTCCTCAGAAAAGATTTTTAAAGATTGAAGAGTTGAGTTATAATTTAATAATGGTTCGCCCATTCCCATATAAACAATATTTGTAATTTGCCTGTTATAGTTTTTCTGAGCAAGTAAGTACTGGTCATAAATTTCACCGGGAGAAAGATTTTTTTTATATCCCATTAAACCAGTTGCACAAAATTTACAATCTAGAGGACAACCGACTTGCGTTGAGATACATAAGGTTACACGTTTTTCTTCAGGAATAATTACTGATTCAATAAAATGTCCGTCGAGAGTTTTAAAGATAAATTTTTTTGTACCGTTAAGAGTAGAATCTTGAAAATCATGTAACTGTAAAGTTAAGATGTTAGTGCTCTCAGATAATTCTTTTTTTAGAGTTTTTGGTAAATTATCCATTGAATCAAAATCTGTTACCAGATGATTATACATCCAGTTAAACAATTGTCCACCTCTGTATGCCGGTTGATTAATTGAAATAAAATAGCTTTTCAATTCTTCAAGAGTCATTCCTTTCAGGAAGATTTTACTCTCAGTAATTGTATTTGTTGTTTTGATAATCATAGCAAAAAATTTTAGTACTTTAATGCTTTTAATGCTTCAAGGTTAGCCAAGATTGTTTTATCAAGGTCATCTTTGGTATGCGATGTTGATACAAAAAAAGCTTCAAACTGAGCGGGTGGGAGATAAATTCCCCTGTTTAACATTTCGTGAAAATATTTAGCATATAGTTTTGTATCAGATTTAACGGCGGAATTAAAATCCCAAACTTTTTCTTCAGTAAAAAACAATGTCATCATAGAGCCAACACGGTTCAGGCGAAAATTCTTTCCGACGATTTTAAGATTATTAATAATTCCTTTTTCAATATAGGATGATTTTTCTTCAAGAGCGGTATAAACTTCAGGATGATTTTGAATATACTGCAGCGAAGAATATCCAGCGGCTAAAGCCAAAGGATTACCGCTTAATGTACCTGCCTGATAAACCGGACCGACAGGAGAAACCGTTTCCATTATTTCTCTCTTTCCACCATAAGCACCTACAGGCAAACCACCACCAATTATTTTTCCAAAAGTTGATAAGTCAGGTATGACATCTAAAACTTCCTGAGCTCCACCTTTTGCAACTCTAAAACCGGTCATAACTTCATCAAAAATGAGAATTATTTTTTCTTCACTGCAAATGTAACGTAATTCTTTTATGAATGAATCATCAGCTTTGACTGTACCCATATTTCCGGCAATTGGCTCAATAATTATTGTAGCTATTTCATTTTTGTTTTTTTGAATTAACTCTTTGACTGAAATGATGTTGTTATAGTCAGCAACAAGAGTATCGGCTGCATTACCTTTTGTTATTCCAGGGCTGGTTGGAACTCCAAAAGTTAAAGCTCCGCTTCCTGCTTTAATTAAAAAGAAATCAGCATGGCCATGATAACAACCTTCAAACTTAATTATTTTTTCTTTTCCTGTGTAACCTCTTGCTACACGTACGGCACTCATAGTGGCTTCTGTTCCGCTATTAACCATTCTAACAACTTCAACAGAAGGAACTAAATCTGAAATTAACTTAGCCATTTTAACTTCAATTTCTGTCGGTGCTCCAAAACTTGTTCCTTTTGAAATTGCTGTAACAAGTGCATCGTTAATAAATTTTGGTCGATGACCAAAAATGTGAGGTCCCCAGCTCCCGATATAGTCGATATATTCATTACCATCAACATCGATGAGTTGACTTCCCGCAGCTCTTTCAATAAAAATTGGGTTGCCGCCAACAGATTTAAAAGCTCTTACTGGTGAATTAACACCACCGGGAATATATTTTTTTGCTTCGTTGAATAATTCTATACTTTTTTTAATTTCCACTTTATTTCCTTTTGAGTTTATTTCTTTAATTCATTAACAATAAAATTTAATTTAAGTTTATTTTAATCCGGTAAAAAAATTTGTCTCTAACTTTACTTCTACTGGCCATTTTATGAAGGACGAATCGTAATCGCCATTTTTTTCAATTAAGAAAAAAATTGAAAATGATAATGAAGGCAAAATAGATGAAAAAATTCTTGCTGTCTTTTTAGGAAATGGATAAAACTGAGAACCCCAAAAATTTTTCAAATTACAAAAATCTTTACCAAGAGTTTGATAAAAATTAATTATATCTTTTTTTGAAAATGGACGAACGTGAGCAGAAATCGATTTGTACTGAGTCGGATGATGCCCTGCCATCATAAGTATTCTGTTATGAAGAGATAATATATTAGGTACTCCAATGAATAAATGTCCGCCTTTTTTTAAACATCTGAAAACTTCATGATTTATCCAAAAAATTTCTTTTGTATGTTCAAAAAACTGATTCGCAATTATTAAATCAAATGTATCATTGTCAAATGGAAGTCTTTCATTCTCTATATTAATAGCAAGAGGGATTATTTTTTTTTGCTGTAATGTGTTAAAATTCCATTTGCCATAATCTATACCAAAAAGTTGAGCAGATGGATTATATTTTTTTACAATCTCTAAATCATTTCCTTCACCACAACCAAGATCAAGGCAGTCTTTAATATTTAGTCCGACAATAGCTTTTTCAAGAATATGTCTCCCATAAGACTCTTCATGGTCAACGATTGCCATTCTGCTTGCAGCTCCTTTTGTTACATCCCTGAAAAACATTTTTATTCCATCTTTTATGTTTTATAAACTGAATTTTATGCATTTACAATTTACAACTTATTTTCTTTTCTTGTAAATGTAAGAAATTGGATATACTGAAATTAAAGTGGTAAGACTTTTCACTTTGTCATTCCATTTATATTTCCAATTTTTACAATTGAAATTTTTGACTAAAATATTATAAGTCATTTTAAGTTTAATGTTGGAGAAATAATGAAATCTTTCTTTAAAGGATTAACCAAATTGTTAATCGTCTTAACTATTTTTATAGTTAGCTGCCCTGCAAACTCTCAACCTGTTTTTTTGAATAACCAAAATAAAATTGGAATTAGAGTTAATGTTTTAAGTTCAAATTACAATAGTACAACTCTTGAATACATTTTTGATGGTTTCAATCAGTATGAAGTAAATATTGATGGGGAAAATCATCTGTTCCTCTCTTCACCGGAAATGATATGGTTGATGGAGAAGGGCTTTCCTCAATTGCCAATCTCTCGTAACAGCATAATAATTCCTGACCAGGCTGCAATGAATTATAGAATTCTTTCTGAAGAAAGTGAAATAATTCAGACAAAAAGAATTATGCCTTCAAAAGGACACTTTACAAGAGATATAGATCCGAATACAATTCCTTATACTTTTAGTGACATTTATGAAAAGGACACATGGTATCCTTCTGAAAAAATTAAACTGGAAGAACCTTATATAGTAAAAGACTTAAGAGGTATGACTATACAGTATAACCCAATACAATATAATCCTGCCTTAAATCAATTAAGAATTATTAAAAGAATGGTTATTGAAATTAAAACTGATAATAGTTTAAGTGTTATTAATCCATTAGTAAGAACAAAATCTTTTGTGGGAATTGCAAAAGAGTTTGAGTCAATTTATCAAACTTTATTTGTTAATTATGGTATTGGTGATTTTGATTATACACCGATTCCTGAGCCGGGAAGATTACTAATTATTTATTATTCAAGTTATGCAAACCAGGTTCAGCCATTATATCAATGGAAAATCCAAAAAGGAATTCCTACATTACTTGCAGAATATCCGACACAAACAGGAAGTGGAGCAGCTGCAATCAAAACATATATTCAAAATCTTTATAATCAACCCGAAGGTTTAACTTATATTATTCTTGTCGGTGAGTCCGGAGAAATTCCAACTTTAAGTGGCGCTTATGAAAGTGCGGCTTCAGATCCTTGTTTTGTTAAATTAGCTGGTACAGATGCTTATCCCGATGCTTACATTTCGAGGATATCTCCAACTTCTCAATCCAATTGTGATTACATAATTAAAAAAATTATCAAGTATGAAAAATATCCCGATAGCGGGACAAATGCGTCGTGGTATTATAAAGGTGTTGGAGTTGCAAGCAATGAGAACGGTGGAACAGCTTTGTACGATTGGCAAAGAACAAATTTGTTGAGAGATACTCTTATGAATCATGGCTTTATTGCCATCGATCAAATTTATGATCCCGGTGCAACCGCTACACAGGTTACAAATTCTGTAAATAATGGTAGAAGTTTAATTAATTATATCGGTCATGGCAGCGGAACCTCCTGGAGTACAACGGGTTTTAGTGTTACTAACATTCATGCATTGTCTAATGGCTGGAAAAATCCTTTCATAATAGATGTTGCTTGTCAAAATGGTAAATTTACTTTAACTGAATGTATGGAAGAAGCCTGGATAAGGACAGGTGATACTTTAAATCCACGCGGTGCAATTGCTGTTTATGGTGCTTCAACAAATACAAGCTGGGTACCTCCATGCGATATGCAAACGGAAGGTATTCGGTTATTAAGTAACAAGTTAAGAAATACTGTCGGAGGAATATGTTTTAATGGAGTAATGAAAGCTATGGACCTTTGGGGTGGAAGCACTGGAGAAGGACTTAAGCTAATGGAACAGTATAACATTTTTGGTGATTGCAGTATGGTAATGAATTTTGGTTTGGTCCCTGATTCTATTCCTCCAACTGCAATTACAAATTTAAATTTGACGAATCCTACTTCAAGCACTTTAACTTTAAATTGGACTGCTCCTTTGGATTCTTCTTTCGGCGGAGTAGCAACATACGACATCAGATATTCAACAGCATTAATTAATAATTCGAATTTTAATGGTTGTTCACAAATTGTTTTTGGTGGACAAAATGACACTTCTGGTACTCCAAAATCAAAAATAATTTCCGGATTGAATTTCAATCAAACTTATTACTTTGCGGTTAAGGCAAAAGATATGTGGGGAAATATATCACCAATTTCTAATGTTGTTAGTGGAATAACATTAGCAGCACCTGATATATCGGTCACTCCTGATAGTGTTATAAGAGTTATTCAACTTAACCAGGTAGTAGTTGATTCAATATTAATTGCAAATACTTCTGTAAGTAATTCAACGCTTGATTATTCAATTCAATTATTGAACAATACTTTTCCACAGGAAGCATTAAAAGTGGAGTTTTCAAAGATCATTACAAATGAAAATAAAGCTGATGATTCCAAAGATTTTCCTGCGATATTTTTTGGCGGAAGTTCACGCGGGCAAGGCGGACCTGATGCTTATGGTTATAAGTGGATAGATACTGACGCTCCTAATGGTCCTGCTTATGTGTGGAATAATATTTCTACAACAGGAACAGAAGCTACAAGTTGGATTGCAACCGGGACATATAATGCTAAAGATGAAGGTTATAGCGGTCCTTATAATTTAGGTTTTAATTTTAAATATTATGGACAAAATTATTCACAAGTTTATATAAGCTCAAACGGTCATTTGATGTTTATAGCACCAACTGGAAACACAATGACAAATGCACAAATTCCTTCATCGGCAACTCCAAATGGAATTATTTGTCCTTTCTGGGATGACCTTGATGGCAGCTCGCAAGGGAACGTTTACTATAAACAGGATGGAAATAAATTTATCGTTCAATTTACAAACTGGCAGAAATATTCTTCTACATCTTCATTAACTTTTCAGGTAGTTTTGTATCAGAGTGGAAAAATAGAATTCTATTATAACACAATGACAGGAACATTAACTAGTGCAACAGTAGGAATTGAAAATCATACAGGCACAGTTGGATTACAGGTTGTTTACAATGCTGCATATGTTAAAAATAATCATGCAATTCGTTTTTCAGCAGAACCGGAATGGTTAACATCAATGAATAATTCAGGCAGAATTTATGCTGGAAATCATGTTGCCGTTCTGCTGAATTTTATCACTGCCGATCTTGATTCAGGAAATTATTCTATGGATGTAAAAATTTCCAGTAATGATCCGCAGGATTCTGTAATTGTAGTGCCGGTAAAAATGAGGATTGGCAATGTTGTTCCGGTTGAACTTGTCTCATTTAATGCTATCCCAAACAATGATAATGTTGAAATCAAATGGACAACAGCAACAGAAAAAAATAATAAAGGATTTGAAATAGAAAGAATTTCCGATAATGATTTGAAGGGTGATGTTAAGTGGCAAAAAATTTATTTTGTTAACGGGAATGGGACGACAGTTGGGTTGATGAATTATAATTTTATAGATAAAAATTTATCTCCCGGAAAATATAATTATAGAATCAGACAGATAGATTATGATGGTTCTTTCTCATTAAGCAATCAGGTTGAAGTTGAAGTTCTGCCTCCGGACAGATTTCAATTGATGCAAAATTATCCTAATCCATTTAATCCATCGACGACAATTAAATTTTCTTTACCAGAAGTCTCTGAGGTTAAACTGATTGTGTATAATTCTCTTGGACAGGTTGTGCAAACCTTGCTGAACACAAAACTTGATGGAGGTTATCACCAGGTAAATTTTGATGCTACTGGAATTTCAAGCGGAGTATATTACCTTAAACTCATAGCAGGAAAATTTAATGATACTAAAAAGATGATAGTGATAAAATAACAGAAGATTGCGGGATAAAAAGTCCTTTCTTATGCAAAGAGATAGTGAAAAACTATCTCTTTGTAAAAATTTTTGAATTATGAAGAATAAAATTCTAATAAAATACCTAAGAATTGCTCTTGGATGTGTATTTGTTTTCAGTGCAGTAGTTAAATTATTTCCAGTTGAATCATTTGAATTTATAATAGTAACTCAAGTATTATCAAACTGGAATATAGTTCCTTATTTGTCAAGAATAATAATAGGCTTTGAGCTTTTCCTTGGTGTAGCTTTGTTGACGGAACTAAAGCCTACGCGGTTATTTATTTTATTAACAATCTTATTATTGATTGCGTTTTGTTTTCAATTAATTTATTCACTCGTTCAATTTCCTTCTTCAAAAAATTGTGGTTGCTTTGGAGAACTCCTACCAATGTCACCACTATCGGCATTAATAAAAAATATAATCCTGATTTTAATATCACTTCCGGTTTATTATCATTACAATAAAGTATCTGCAAAAAATTTTAGAATACCGGCATTATTTATAAGCTTAATCTATATAGCCGTTTTTCTTTTATTCCCAGTTCATAATTATGATGAAACCATTTTTTCAAAAAGTACAAATACAACTGTTTTGGATTCAACAATAATTGATGAAAATATTTTACCCTCGATAGATTCCTTAAAAAAAGCTCAAAACATAATTGGAAATAATTTTAAAATAGATTCTGTTAAACCCAAATTAAAAAGAGTTGAGTCTGAATTCACAAAATATAAAGAGTTCAGTAGTGGTAGCATTGATTTAAATTCAGGACTGAAAATAGTAACTCTGTTTAGTCTTGATTGTGAACATTGTTTGCAAGCCGCACATGAAATTGCAGAATTAAAAAAGAAGATAAAGTTACCTTCTGTTTATTCATTGTTCCTTGGTAGTAAAGAAGAAGTGCAACCATTTTTTAATAATGTTGGGATGCAGTTTTCATATTTAATTCTTGAACCAAGAGAATTTTTTATGCTGCTTCAGGAAGCTCCACCCAAAATTGTTTTGTTGGCGGAAGGAAATAAAATTAAAGAATGGACAGGGAATAATTTCAAACAATCAGATTTGAGAAAAACATTGGATAAATTTATCAGCAAATATGGAAATTTTAATCTTCCATAATTAATATTGCTCCTGCAACCATAATTATAGTGGCAATAGTTTTTTTTAGCAAACTACTTTCCTTAAATATTTTCCCGCCTCCAATAGCTGCAATGAATACTGAGATTCTTTTTACAGAGAGCACAAGTGCGACAGGTGCAATTTTTATTGCTTCAATCTGGGTGTATCTGTAACCAACTGTTAATATTGCAATAAAAATAATCCAGAATAAATTTTGTGCACTAAAAGACTTTGCTATAGTTTCTTTTCTTTTCAATAAAAAGACGAATAGGAAAATTATTGCGTAAAACAGTTGCTGGAACGCAAGAAAAGTAAACGGTGGAAGTTTATATTTCCCAAGTAAAAGTTTATCCAATATGGATGATACCGTAAAAAGCAGAAGCGCAAATCCAATGTAATGATAGTAATTTGATTTAGTAAATATCTTGAATGGTTCAATAATGGATTGGCGGGATTTTACTTCAAGTAAATAAGTACCGATTAAAAGTAATAGCATTCCAACAATTTGAATCAACGAAATGGAATCGCCAAGAAAAATAAAAGCAAGAATTGCAACCAATGCCGGTGTAAGAACCATTAAGGGTAAAGCACCACTAATTTCAAGATTTTTTAATGCAAGCATTACACATAAAAATGCCAGAGCTCCAAGTATTGATTTAATAAGTAAAATCGAAATACTAATTACCGATAGATTGGAAAAATCAATAGTTAAGAAAAATGGAAGAGAAAAAAGTAAGTTCAAAATGTTTACATAGAAAGAAAATTCCAGTGCTTCCATTTTAAATAATACTTTTTTCTCTGAAATAGTTGCTGCTGCAGAAAGTAAAGCAGAAGCGAATGCAATAGTAAACCAGTTCATCGTAGTTATCTAAATTATCTTATAACAAATATAAGAAAAAGAGTTCATCCATTTTTCTTTTACCATTCAACATTTAGTTTCAGGAAAAAATTTCTTCCCGGTTCCTGTACAATTAATCCACGATTAGTAGATAAATGATTTCTATAAGATTTATCGAACAGGTTTTCAATTCCTGAAAATATTTTGAACTTAGCAAAACCAACTTCTAAAGGCATTGAACTTAAATACAAATCCCATAGTACATAACCTGCAGTTTTTAATTCACCGGTTGCAACGCGATCCTGTTTTGCATATAAAGTTGTCGTTGCTTCAATTGTAGCGTATTTAAGAGATGAAGACTTTACACCAATTTTTCCATTAAGAGGCGGAATTTGCGGAAGATCCTTTGAAGTGCTTTTATCTTTTCCTCTTACGTATGATGCAGAGCTAAAAACTGTAAGCGAGTTTAACAAATTATATTCTAATCCAATATCAAATCCATATAAAGTTGCTTTACCAACGTTTGATTTCATAAAAAGACTGTCAGGAATAATTGCCTTATCAACGACAAGATTGTTAAATGTATTTAGAAAGAAATTCATCTTTACAGAAAAATTTTCATCCCAGATTCTAAAACCTGCATCAATAAAATTTCCTTCTTCGGATTTTAAGTCTGGATTGCCGAGGAATATATCTCCGCCAAGATTTATATACTGAAATCTTTCTTCTAATACAGGCGAACGAAATGCATGAGCGAGATTCAAAGTAATATCAACTTCATTAAATAATTTGTAAAGTGTGCTAATATTTACACTCCAGGAGTTGTCATTATAATTTCCTTTTGCAAAAGAACCCAGTACATTTTTAGGAGGATTGTTGTTTATAACTCCGTTTGTAGTAATGTAAACTGGATTTTTCGTTTCATCATTAGTTACTTTAATCAAGTCATATCTTCCGCCGATTGTAAATGATAATTTATTATCAAAAACATTTAATTCATTCTGAGCAAAAATACCAATACTTCTGTATTCTGAATTTGGAACAGGGTAATCACCTGTAATTCTTGTTGAGGACGCAGTTTTTACTATTGACTCTCTGAATCCTCTGTAATTTCGTTGCCAAATATCTACACCTGCAACAAGTTGATTAGAATTATTTACTAACCAATTGGAGTTTAATTGAAAACCATTTGTTTTATGTTTCGCTCCTGGAAGAGTCGTGGTAGTTGCATTAGGTCTTAATTCAACATTTCTTTCTATCTCCTGGTAGAAATATTTAAGTGATGTATTAATTGCAGATGGAAATAAATTTTTGAACGCATATTCAATACTTATTAATTCCCTTTTCGCCAGAGTATATTTGGCAATTGCTGTAGTCGGAAAAGATTTTCCACCGGGTATTCCAATGTCTTTACCTGAAAAATTTTGATATGTAATTTTCAATTCCTGTTTTTCAGTTGGTTTAAAACCGATTAAGCCAGAAACATAATTATCTTTAAAATGACTGTTAGGTAAAGTCCCGTTCGGTGTTTTTGTATCAACTGCAGTTCTTAATGTACTTGAAATTTTAATCAGCCAATTGGATGAAGCTGCTGAAAGAATTAAATTTTCAATTGCTCCTTTATTTACTGAATTGTAGCCGCTGGAAACAGAACCTGAGAATTTTGTTTTGTCGGAATAGTATATACTTTTTGTTAAAATGTTTATTGCTCCTCCTGTGGCTCCGGTTCCATACAACGAAGAAACTCCGCCTTTAATTACTTCAACTCTTTCGACATCAAAAACATCAACAAGTGATAAACCTGCTGCATGATTTGTTGCTGTTTCAATTCTGTTGCCATCAATCAAAGTGACAACATTCTGACGACTTAATCCGCGAATATTAACATCGGTTCCCCAGATTCCATCTCTTACAAGAGTGATACCAGGTTCGGTATTTATAGCATCAGGTACCGATAGAGTCAGGTTCTTACCAAATTTTTCTTTGCTAATTACTTCAAGTGGAATGGCAACTTCTTTTTCCAATTTCTGGTAGCGAATACTTGTTACGGTAATTTCTCCAAGAGTTATTGTTCCCTGATGCATTTTAACTTCTAAAGGGAAATTACTCTCACCTGTGTTGATTAAATAGTTCAGACTTTTATATCCAATTCTTGAAAAAATCACTTGATGTTTTCCTTCGGGGATATAAATTGAAAAATATCCATTGTCATCAGTGTTTGCTGATTTTTGAAATGCCGGTAAAAGTATTGAAACACCTTCAACGGGTTGACCAGTTTGCTCATCTATTACAATTCCGGAAAAATTAATCTGTGCAATAATTGAGTAAAATGATAAGAAAAATAATACACTTGTAAATCTGATAGCTTTCATTGTCAAATCCTTATTGTTTAATTGTAGTTGAATTTACTTTAACGTTCTTTATTTGACCAAGTTTGCCCGTTAAGGCTCCAAGTTCATCGGTGGTCATTTCAGTAATGATAAAGATTATTGAAATATTTTTCTCTTTAATCGGGTAGCCTGTGCGAAGTAATATTTTCTCGCTATGTTTATGCAATAGTTCACCAACTTGCTGGTAAACCGTATCGCGATCGTAAATAGTAATAGTTATGGTATGATAACGTTTTTCCATTTATTCCACCTTTCAAAATATTTTTTATCAAAGGTCGGAGATAAACAGAAGCCAGTAGGTGTCTTGTGGTTTTCTTTCCAACCCTTGATGTTAGATTTTTCCTTCATCTCAGGATGTAAATAATTTATAATTGACAATTCAAAAATACAAAAATGGATTTACTAAAAAAACAATGTAATTAAAATAACGCTGATAGAATTATTTTACCGTATATCATCAATAAAATTAGATAATAACATTGAGGCTGTGATAAGGTAAATTGTTCCTGATTTTTACTATGTAAAAAATAAAATTAAATGAATTAAAATTTATGCCTGATAGAATTATCAATGAAATGGAGAAGTTATGAACAAATCTATTACTTTTTTAGTAAGTTTTCTTTTGCTCTTAATGTTATCAAACACTTCTTTTTGTTATCAACCCGAGGATGAAGTCTCAAGAGTTTTTGATAAAAAGGAAATTCAAAATCTTGTGTCAGGACTTGAGAGTAAAAATTTAGGTGTAGTAAAATCGTGCATTTATTTTGCCGGAAAATACAAAGTAAATGAAGTAGTTGATAATCTGATAAGAAAAATCAATTGCGATTCTCTCCCTGAAGATGTAAAAGTTCTATCTGCAAAGTCAATTTACCAGATTGGTAACAGCAGGGGAATTTATCAACTTTCACAAACAGGCAAATTCAACATAAATGAAAAACTTAGAAGAATTTGTACACTTCTTTATAACGATTATATCAATAAAGAATTTGCAGAAAAATAAATTTAATTTCATTTTTTGATTAAACTGATGGATTCTTTTTTGAACAATTAGATGTTAAATTTACTCAATTCTAAAATTTAAATTTGTAAGTGAGATTATTAATAAAAGGAGTTTTATGAAATCAGGAAATAGGTTCCTGTGTTTTTTTACTTTGATAATTTTATTTTCTTTCAACTTATTTAGTCAACAAAGCCGAACAATAACTTTAAATGGTTTTGTTTATGATAAAAAAAATGGCGAGACTTTAATTGGTGCAAATGTTTTTATAAAAAAATATAACATAGGAGCAAGTACAAACCTTAATGGTTATTTTGCTATTACAAATGTTCCGGTGGGTGAATGTGAATTGTCTATTAGTTTTATTGGTTACAGTTCCCAAGTTATCAAAATAAAAGCTGAAGATAACCTTAAAGCTCTTCATATTTATCTGGAACCCGAAGCGATTATATTAAATCAGGTGGTAATTAAAGGGGATTCAATTCGCACAATCGATAAACTGTATGAAAAACCAATTTCCAAAATTGAACTGACAGGAAAACAAATTAACAGCATACCAAAATTTGTTGAAGCTGATCTTCTTCGCTCATTACAAACACTCCCTGGTATTCAACCTTTATCTGATTTTTCTTCCGCTCTATATGTGCGGGGCGGAACTCCAGATCAAAATTTATATCTTTTAGATGGAACTGATGTTTATAATCCTGAACACGCTTTTGGTTTATTTTCAACTTTTAATACCAACGCAATCAAGCAGGTCGAGTTATCCAAAGGAGGTTTTGGTGCTGAATATGGAGGAAGATTATCATCAATATTAAATGTTACAAATCTTGATGGTAACAGAAATAATTTTCAAGCTGATGTAACTATAAGTCTAATTTCAGCATCTACTACAATTCAAACACCACTTGGTTCAATAGGTTCATTATCAGGTTCTTTTAGAAGAACATATATTGATCAAACTTATGCAAAATTTTTAAAGGAAGTTCCGGATTACTATTTCTATGATGGAAATGTTAAAGCATTGTTTGATATTGATGATAAGAATAAAGTTGTAGTTAGCTTTTACGGAGGAAGAGATAAGTTAAATTTTTTATTCGATAAAGAAGCTTCAAATTCACTTGGATTTAAATATGAGTGGGGAAATACAACCGGAAGTATAAACTGGAGAAAAATTTTAAACAAAGAATTATTTGCAAATTTCTGGATAACTGCTAGCCAATTTTCTTCTGAATTTACTTTTGATGAAGTGAAAATGACTCAAAGAAATATTGCAAGGGATATTGCAATTAAAGGAAATCTTGAATACTACATCTCCAAACATTTCAATCTTCGTTTCGGTTTTGAAGAAAAAAATCTTTATGGACAGTTATATGAAAAATTTTCCGGAGGCGAAGTTGATGCTAATAAATACAGGAATCATTATACAGCATATATTTTGTCAATCTGGAAACCAACAGAAAGATGGAACATTGAATCAGGCTTGAGGTACGATTATTTCAATTCAGAAGTTGATTATCAGAATCTTGATCCAAGAATCTCAATAAAATATAAATTGAATGAAACTACAAACCTTAAACTTGCTTCAGGAATTTATCACCAATACTTAAATCGTGTTAATACATTTTTCTTCGCAAGTTTATGGACAAGTGCAGATGAATATACAAAAGGTTCTTCGGCGTATCATCTTATTGGAGGAGTTCAGAAAGAATTATTCCAGGTTTACGAATTAGAAATAGAAGCATACTATAAAAAATATAATGATGTATATTCATACAATCCAACTTTTTTAACAGAGATTGAACCATCAAGATTTAATGAAAAGAATGAACCTGTATTTGATAACACAAAAGGATTATTCAACCGTGGAGATGGACATTCCATTGGATTGGAAATTATGCTTCGGAAAGATTATGGTGCTATTACAGGTTGGTTGGGTTATTCCCTTGCAAGAACAATTGGTAAAGTTGATGGATTAAATAATTATAAAAATTTTATACCACGACAGGATAGAACTCATACGGTTAATTGGGTTATGAATGTAAATATTAATGAATTACTTTCAGAATTAAAAGATGAAGTATATGTTCAAAGCTCATCCAAATGGTTATTAAGTACAAATTTTGTTTATTCATCAGGACAACCCATTACACTGCCTGTTTCGGTTTATGCTATATACAGATTACCTGATTGGCAAAATAACAGTAATAATATTGCATTATATCCAGCAGAGTTAAATTCTGTAAGACTTCCTGCTTATATTAGAATGGATCTAAGTGTAACATGGGAAAAAGATTTTGGCGGGTGGTTGTTTGCTCCTTATCTGCAGATTTATAATATCGGCTACAGGAAAAATGTCTGGTTTATAAATTATGAAAATGAAATTAAAGATGGAAAGATTGAACAAAAACCTAAAAGTATCTATATGCTGCCGATTCTTCCAAGTCTTGGAATAAATGTTAAATTTTAATTTGAAGAGATGAAGATGAAAAAGAATTATTTAATATTTTCAATTTTGTTAGTACTTACTTTTTTCTATGGATGTGGTGAAGGAAAAGTTGATCTAACAGAAGCTGTTTATGAACCTAAAATTGTTATAGACGGATATATTTATCCTCATCATAAAGTGGAGGATATAAGAATTACACGTAACTTTCCGTTAAATCAAAACATTGATGTAACCAAAATTATTTTATACAATGCACTAGTGAAGATAACGGATATGCAAAGTGGAGATCAGTATCAACTAACATTTAATCCGTTTAAACTATCGTTTGAATATAATGGAAATGACCTTGTGATTGATTATGGTAAAAGTTATAAGATTAATGTTTCAGCCACAATAGATGGAAAAAATTTGTCAGCAAGCTCTGTTACAACTGTTCCGCTTGCCGGTCTAAGAGCTGATCAACATAGTCTGGATAGCATGAGTTATAGAGAAAAAGATGCTTTCGGAAATTTAAAAAAATTTTTAGTCTCCTTTTCTCCGTCACTAAATTGCAAATTCCATGTATTCTCTTTAACTGCCCTTGATGCCTCTTTGAGTAGTTTTATTTATAATAATGCATACCTTACTGGATTAGATTCAAATGATGTTAAAGAGGATTTTGACAGGTACAGATTCAGTTTTTACTGGAGACAAAATTCAATGCCAGGTGTTTCTAAAATAATTTATGAAATTGAATGGCTTTCAATATGGTTCTATGGGAATTACAGGTTAGTGATATTTGCTGGAGATAAAAATTTTCAGGATTTTACAATGACACACAAAAACGTGATGGAACTTGATGGCAATTTTCACGAACCTAAAATGCACATTGAAGGAGATGGAATAGGTGTATTCGCTTCAGCTTTAGCTGATACGGTTTATTTTAAAGTAATAAAATAATTTTTGATTATTTGTTCGAAAGTTTTAGTTTTAGTTGACGTCAAATTAATCAAACTAAATACTTTGGATGACAGAAGAACAAATTCAGAAAATTATTGATGGAGACAGAGCTTCATTTAAAGTTCTTGTTGATGAATATCAGCTTTTTGTAAAAAGAATCTGCTATAACTATTTGCGGAATTTAGAAGATGCAGAAGATATATCACAGGAAACTTTTGTAACTATTTATAAAACTATCAACAATTTTAGAAAAGAATCGGGATTATCAACATGGATTTACCGAATTGCAATTTCAAAATGCATTGATCATACAAGAAAAATAAAAAGCAAAAAGCGGTTGGGATTGGTAAAAAAAATAATAGGACTGGAAAAAGAGACAGTAAAAAAGATTCCTTCAAAAGAAATTAACCCAGAAATTAATTTTGAGATAAAAGAAAGAAATGAAATACTTATATGGGCACTAAATAAACTTCCCGAGAATCAAAGGATTGCAATTACTCTTAGTAAGATTGAAGGTATAAATCATAAAGAAGTTGCACAGACAATGGATATATCAGTCTCAGCAGTTGAATCTTTAATACATAGGGGAAAAGCAAATCTTAAGCAACTACTTTTTAAGTATTACAAGGATAAAGTGTAATGCAAGAAAAAAAAAATTTTTGCGTCAAACTTTATGAAAGAAAAATTTTATGAATAAAGATAAAGTAAATATTGAAGTTGAAAAAACAATTCAATTGTTTGATGAACCAGAAAT
>CAZQSR010000019.1:0-28313 GCA_964596145.1 uncultured Ignavibacteriaceae bacterium | reverse complement strand
AGAAAAATATATTTTATTGTCCGTAATAGTAATAGCAGGGACCTCCGGACTTGCAGCTTTTTTATATGAAATGGTATGGACAAGGTTACTTGTAAATATTCTCGGTTCATCTACATATGCTTTTTCTGTTATGCTGATGGCTTTCATTTCAGGTATAACTCTTGGCAGCTTTATGGTGTCATTAAAATTTTTCTCGCGATTTAATAAAGTAAAATTAATTGCTTTTTGTCAGGCAGCTATTGCAATGGCTACTATGTTTGTATTACCATTTTATGAAAGACTTCCGTATTATTTCTGGACAATCTCTTCCTACCTGCAGAAAACAGAATCAACTTTTACAATTTTTCTAACTATAGAATTCGTTCTATGCTTTTTAATAATTTTTCTTCCAACCATTTTCAGCGGAATGACTCTGCCAATAGCTGTAGAAATTATATCTCAATCGAGTAATAAAATAAGTTTTTCTGTGGGAAGAATTTTTTCTGTTAATACCCTTGGAACAGTTGTAGGAACAATTCTTACAGGTTTAGTTTTTATTCCAGTCTTTGGCATTAAAACTACTTTTGAAATTGGTATTCTGATTAATCTTTTATCCGCAATTTATTTAGTATTAATTTATAAGAAAATAAAAATCTCTCCCCGGTTAACTTTGGGTTTAATTCTCTTCCTTGTTTATTTTCTCTATATTTTAATTGTTCCCGAATGGAATCATAATGCACTAACAAGTGGAGTGTTCAGAAAAATTCACGAAGCACCTCCTTCATCTTACAAAGAATTTATCCACAAGTTTGCTTCTGATAGAAAAATTCTTTTCTATGAAGAAGGAATCTCTGCAACTGTTGCTGTTTATGAAAGAAAAGACAGTCTTCATCAAAGAATATTAATTGTAAATGGCAAACCTGATGCAAGCAGCTACCTTGATATGCCAACGCAAGTCTTGCTTGGACAAATACCTATGATGCTTCATCCGAATCCAAAGAAAGTTTTTGTAATAGGTGTTGGAAGCGGCGTTACTATTGGTTCTGTTCTCACTCACCCTGTTGAGAATGTAACGGCGGTTGAAATATCGCCTGAAGTTGTTCGTGCATCGGCATATTTTAATAACTGGAATAATAATTATTTGAAAGATAAAAGATTAAAAGTTGTAGTTGAAGATGCTCATACTTACTTGAAATTGACAAAAGAAAAATATGATGTTATTATCTCTGAACCTTCTAATCCCTGGATCGCAGGAATAGGAAATTTATTTTCAACAGAATATTTCGAAAGATGTAAAGAAAAATTGAATAAAGAAGGAATATTATTACAGTGGTTCCATATTTACGAACAAAATGATGAAATAGTAAAACTTGTGTTCAGCACTTTTAGCAAAGTATTTCCAAATGCCCAATTATGGATATCAATGTTTGGCGATGTAATGATGGTTGGCTCTGAAAAAGAAATTGAGCTTAATGCTGAATTGCTGAATCAAAAATTTAATAAACCTGAAATCAAAAACGATTTTAAGAAAATTGATATAAACAGTGTTTTTGAATTTCTTTCTTGTCAGGCTTATACTGAAGAAGGATTTTATTCGATTGCAGAAAGTAATTTAACAAATACAGAAAAGCATCCTGTGCTTGAGTTTATTGCTCCTAAATCTTTTTACCTTGAGCAAACTTCTAAATTAGTTTATCAGTACGATGAGAGATTTAACCCGATTGCTACTAATTTGCTTGCAGCAAAGTATCTGAAATTATCAAAGCCATCGAATGAACAAATTTATTCTGCTGCAATTTACCAGTTTGATAGAGCTAAAAATCAGCGTCTGGCTTATGCTTTAACAAAATATCTGTTGATAAATAATCCAAATGATTACAAAGTAAATGTTCTGAATCTTGATTGTGCTGACCAGATCAATTTGCATAACTCTCGTTCAAATCAACTTGAAAAAATAATGAACCTTTGTCCCGATTCTCCTAAGGTTGTCTATGAATATGCGAACGAAAAAATACGCGAACAAATTATTTCAACAAGTTTTCTTTATACTTTTCCGGTTGATTTTTATTTAACGATGATTGAGAAGGTTGCTAAGAAAGACACTGTTTCTTATGCAAAAATGATAATTCAATTTGCAGGCGTCTTGCTTCAAAATGGAAAAGTTGAAAAAGCAGATTCACTATGTAAGATTGTTGACAATATTTTAACAGCGAACAACAACATTGGAAAACATATTCCTGCCGATGAGTACGCTTATGTGTATTCTACAACAAATATGTTAAAACCAGATTTCAGAAAGGCAATTGAATATGCTATGGCATTGAACGCTATAAATCCAAAGCATATTAATAAAAACATATTGTTGAGAAAATTAAAATGGAGATTGAGATAAATTTTCTTGCATTACTTTGCAAGAATCATTTTACGAGTTTGTTTGTAGAAAGAACCATTAATAGTAGAAGCTTCCAACGAATAAAAATAAACACCTGCGGGAAAATTAATTCGCGAAGTCGAAAAAGTAACTTCATAATTTCCCTTTAACAGATTTCCATTCACAAGAGATGCAAGTTCAACTCCGTTTACATTAAAAACTTTTAAACTAATTTTTGAATCTTCCGGTATAGAAAAATTAATTTTTGTTTCGGGATTAAATGGATTTGGATAATTCTGAAATAGTGAAAAAGATTTTTCTAAATTAATATTCAATTCTATCTCTTTTGAAAAACTAACAGTACCATCAAGGGCAAGCATTTTAAGTCTATATCTATATATTCCAGTTGATATTACATGGTTATCCATAAACGAATATTTATTTAAAGAATTTGAATTACCTTTTCCTTTAACAAATCCTATTTGCTTATAATTATAACAAGTGCCGAGCGAAGTCGAGAAACGTTCTATTGCAAATCCATAGTTGTTTGTCTCGGTTGCTGTCTCCCAGTAAAGATTGACTTGTCCATCTATAAACTCGTACTTAAAATAATTAAGTTCAACCGGAAGAGGGTTATCAAAATTCAGAATTATGCTAACAGGCAGGTGATCTGACGCATAATGCAATGCATTTGCAACATCCTGACTTACTGCGATGTTCGGCATTGAGTTAACTGAGTCATTATAATGATTTCCATCATTACCTATAACGGTCATTGAGCCATTGACATAAGTTATTTCGCCTGGATTTAAAATTCCATTTGAAAAAAGAATAAGGTCAAACCTGTCATCTATACCACCGGTTGAACCGCCACCAAAAGACCTTACGCGTGGGGATTGTGTGTGATACAATGCGTTTGCAACATTATTCCAGTTTGATGGATAGGGCATTACAACAGGATCATTAAAATTTCCATCATCTTCAGCATTATCCTGTAATAGTTTAATATATGCAGGTTCGTTGGAATTATAGAGATTAAAATCCCCGCAAACAATAAAATTACTTCCAGCAGGAAGTCGGTTTGTAACTTGCCTTAAACTATCAACTTCAGCGGATCTTTGATTAACATTGGTTGTTCCTGTTGATGATTTAAGATGAACTGAATATATTCTTAAAGTATCTCCTGTTGATTTATTAACTAATTTGAATTCGCTAATGTCTCTTAACGTAGTTTGAATGGGAGTGTTTGAAATAAAAGTAAAAAGAGAACTCTTAAAGAAAATTCCATTATCAGAATCTGGTCCATCAATAAAGTCGCCGGCAGAATAATTTTGCCCGAAGGAATTCATTACATTCGCAAGAAATCCGTTAACACCATCTTGAGATGTAATTTCCTGAACTACAAGTATATCAGGATTTACAGAACTAATTATTGTTCTAAAATAAGGATTCCTTCCGGTAGTATCAGTGCCTGGATAATTTAAAAGATTATAACTCATAAACTTTACTTGCTGTTGTGCAGAAACAATAAAGCTTACACTAAAAACTATTGCGAATATTAATATTAATTTTTTATTCATTTTCATGCCTTATTATCGAAAAACAAAATGCTTTTTAAAGTTTGAAAGTTCAAAATGTGAGTAAAAAATTTTGAAGAGAAAAATTTATAAATGCTTTTAAAAATTGTGAGAGCTTATTTCTTTTCTTTTTTGGCAGTCCATTTAGCAAAAGGATTAGAGATTTTTACCTTCCAAAGACCGACATCCGTTCCAAGCCACATATAATCTCCATCAAAATACATGCACTGGATTGTACTTGTGGTTAAACCAATTTCATCAGGATTTATTTTTAATACTTTTCCTTTAACTCTGTCTATTTGAACAAGTCCTTTGCCTCTAATAGTTTTTTCGTTTTTATCGAACTGGTAAATTCCTGCCCATATTCTATTGCCGCATCTTTCAATTGAAAAAACACCATTTGCCGGTAAACCATTTTTCCTATCAATCTTTTCCCATGTTGCTCTGCGGTTAAAAAGATAAATTCCACCTACATTGAAATCGGGCTTTTCTTTTGTAATAAACTCATCTGTAGAAAACCAGATTACATTCTTATCGAAATAAATATCAGTCACAGAAACGTATTCTCCTTCACCTTTGAATGCATTTTTCTTGTTTGAAATAAACTGCCTTGATGAAGGATCAGAAATGTCCAAATTTTTATCATACTTATGTAAACCCGCTTCTGTTGCAAACCATACAAACTGATCACCTTCAAGTTTAATTGTTTTAAATGTATTCGTTCTTGGATCATCATCGATGGTCAAATCAAAGTCATCAAATTTTTGTTTTGCAACATCCAGCCGTGTAAGATTTTTAAATCTACCAATCCATAAAATATTTCTTTTCTCATCATAGCAAAGGGTTCTAATCCAGTTACCGTATTCACCGCCCATAGCAAATTTTCTTTTTTTCCATAGATTTTTTTTCCTTTCAAAAATAAACAGACCATCGCTTGTTCCAGCCCACACGTAATCTTTGCTAACCGCAACACAATAAAAAAAATCTTCATCAATATTTTTATTCGCAGTATTGTAACTAATCCATTTGTTATCGTTAATTATGTATTGATGAATACCTGCGCCATAGGTAGAAAACCAAATTGAACCCGGCTCATTGGTTATATCGTTAACGCTTGCACCTTGAAGAAAAACTTCGTGTCCTGATTGACAAAAAATTATTCCAGAAAAAATAAAAATTATAAATAAAGAAAAGTTGGATTTAATTGTCATTAGTTTAAGAAAATTTAATAGCTTTCATTTTGAGAAGGAAAATCACTTTTACGAACATCCTCGATATATTTTTTTACTGCTTCAGAAATTTCATCAGCAAGCGAAGCATAATATCTTACAAATCGCGGATGAAATTCTTTGTTCAATCCCAGCATATCTGAAATAACAAGAATTTGTCCATCGCAATGTTTACCAGCACCAATTCCAATAGTAGGAATTTTTACCGATTCACTTATTTCTTTTGCAAGAGAAGCTGGAATTTTTTCAAGCACTATAGAAAATGCTCCTGCTTCTTCAAGAACTTTTGCATCGTTTATAATTTCTTTTGCTTCTTCTTCAGATGTCCCTCTTTCTTTATAACTACCATATTGATGGATTCTCTGAGGCATAAGACCAATATGTCCCATTACAGGAATACCGGCTTCTGTAATTTTATTAATAGTCTCTGCAATTCTTATACCACCTTCAAGTTTAACACCACCGGCCGCTGTTTCTTTCATTATGCGTCCAGCATTTTTAAATGCTTCATCGACATTAAGCTGGTAAGACATAAAAGGCATATCAACAATTACCATTGCTCTTGAAATTCCTTTTGTAACTGCCTTTGTGTGATAAATCATTTCATCCATTGTAACAGGCAGCGTTGTTTCATTTCCTTGGAAAACATTACCGAGAGAATCACCAACAAGTATCAAATCTATTCCTGCAGAATCCAATAATTTTGCCGTGATAAAATCATAAGCGGTAAGAGCTGAAATTTTAATTCCCTTCTGCTTCATCAGCATAAAGGTTTTTGTTGTAACTTTTCTGAATTGTCCTTGTGTGCTCATCTGCCTGCCTGTTAAAAATTTACTTTTGTTTTTTTGAAATCTATTTCTGTTTCTTCAAACTTGGAGCTAAAATGATTCTGAAATCCATCCAGAATACAACCAGAAAGTCTTGAATAATCAGTTTCTTCAGTAAGAATTGTTTCTAATTCAATGGTTTTATTAATCAACTCATCATTCAATCTAATTCTTTCTTCGTCCATAAGATTAAGATAATTAATAATCTTCCTGTGAAAGGTTCCGCAAAGAATAGAACCATGCTGAAGAATTATCTGCCCGATTTTTCTTTGAGCTGAACCAATTAATTTTTTACCATTAAATTTTAATTCATTTTTTGCAGTTGAAGCAAAACATGCAACGCTATTTTTATCTTTATAAAAAGATGCAAAATCGGGTTGAACATTTTCAAGTTCGGCTTCTGATAACCGGGAATCATAAAAAGTCAACCCTTTCAACAACGCATAATTGATTTCTTTATATAACTCCATCGGAGAGAATGAATTTTCAAGATGTGTTGTTACAGAATAAGTAATTTCTTCAGAATGTAAAATTGCACGACCACCAGTAGGACGCTTTACAACATCCAAACCAGCTTCTTCAGCAGCAATTAAATTAATGTCGTCAAAACTTTGATTGGCACCAAGAGAAATGCAGTACGGCTGCCATCTGTAAAGCCTTAAAAATGCTTTCCCGGGAAATGTGTTGTTAACAAGATGGAGGTCAAAATCCATATTGTATTTGCCATTATGAAAAGCAGTATTAATAAAAGACCATTTCATCTTGCTACAATTCCGCGTGTACTTCGATTTAAAAAGTTTACAACTTCTTCGGCAAGTTTATTTCCCTGATACTCCTGAACAATTTTTTCTTTTGCCTGCGAAAAATTCAGATGTAAGAAGTAAAGAGTGTTATAAACTTTTTTTAGGGTTTCCATATCATCATCAGAAAAACCCCTGCGTTTCAATCCTACTTTATTTAATCCAGAATATTTTAAAGGTTTTCCTGCAACCATCATATATGGAGGAACGTCCTGTGTTGCTTTATAACCACCAGCAAGCATAACCTGGCTTCCTATCTTACAAAACTGATGAATCTGTGAATAGCCGCCAATAAAAGCCAATGAATCAATTTCTACATGCCCGCCAATCTGAACACAATTTGCAATAATTACGTTATCACCAATTATACAATCGTGAGCAACATGAGAATACGCCATAATAAAACAATTACTTCCAATTATTGTTTTACCAGATGCTTCTGTTCCGCGGTGTAAGGTTACAAATTCATGAATCGTTGTTCCATTGCCTATAAATAACTGGCTATATTCTCCATGAAATTTTTTATCCTGTGGAATATGAGCTATTGAAGCTGATTGATATATCTTAACATTATTGCCAATTCTTGCTCCGTTATAAACAACAGTTTTTGAACCAATCACTGTGTTATCTCCGATTTCCACATCATCTTCAATAATTACAAAAGGAGCGATAGTGACATCTTTTCCTAATTTTGCTTTGGGGCTAACAATTGCTGTTTGATGAATGTTTGTCATGTTATTTATCTTGGAATTATTCCACGTTTACTTTTTTCAATAAAGTTAACTACTTCGGTGGCAAGAGGATGATCAGGAAATTCTTCTTTAATTTTTTCTTTTGCCTGAGATACATTCATACCTGAATCATAAATCATTCTATACACTTTTTTCAGTACTTCTAAATCTTTGGCAGAAAAGCCCCTGCGTCTTAAACCTACAGAATTTAAGCCATTAAAACGTAACGGTTCTTCTCCAGCAAGAATATAAGGTGGAACATCTTTAATTACTCTAAAACCTCCACCAATCATACAATGTTTTCCTACAAAACTAAATTGATGAATAGGAGTCGCACCGCCAATAATAGCCCACTCATCAATATGTACGTGTCCGGCAATTTGAACTGCATTTGCAATTATACAATTATCTCCGACAAAAACATCATGAGCGGCGTGCGAATATGCCATCATTAAAACGTTTTTACCAATGCGTGTCTCGCTCTCTATTTTAGATGCTTTGTGCAACGTTACAAATTCGTGTAAAGTTGTATTGTCTCCAACATAAACTTTTGTAGGAATATCTTTAAAATTTGATATTTGGGGAATGTGAGCAATTGAACATCCCTGAAATATTCTTACATTGTTTCCAATGCGAGCACCATCATAAAGAATTGTGTGCGGTCCAATAAAAGAATTTTCACCTATTTCAACATCGTCATTAATAACCGCATAAGGAGAAATAGTTGAATTTTCTCCGACTTTAGCTTTACTGCTTACAATAGCAGTCGGGTGAATGTTGATCATAATAATTTATCTCTATTAATTAGTCTTTGGATTTTGTCTGTCAACTATCATTGCTCTGAATTCTGCTTCAGCAACAAGATTATTTTCTACATAAGCCTGTCCTTTCATAGTAAAAATCCTTCCTCTTGAATGAACAAGTTCTGCTTCAAGAATTAATTGGTCTCCGGGAACAACTGGTTTGCGGAATTTTACATTATTAATCTGCATAAAATAGACAAGTTTATTTTCAAGATCTTGAATTGAATTCAGGAGAAGAACTCCGCCGGTTTGTCCTAAAGCTTCAACAATTAAAACACCAGGCATTATTGGTTGACCGGGAAAATGTCCTTCAAAAAATTGCTCGTTGGCAGTAACGCATTTTACTCCAATAGCTTTCTTATCAATTTCAAGGTGAGTAATTTTATCGACAAGTAAAAAAGGATAACGATGAGGAAGAAATCTTTTAATTGCATTAATATCAAACACAACTCCCTCGGTTTTAACATGCTGATATTTTTTTACAATCTTTTTCTGTTGATACATTTTTCTAATCAACTTAGCAAATTCAACATTAGCTTTATGCCCGGGACGTGCAGCAAGAATTTGGGCTTTTATTGGTGCTCCTATTAATGCAAGGTCCCCCATCAAATCAAGAAGTTTATGACGGGAAGGCTCGTTTCTAAATCTCAATTCTTTATCATTCAATATGCCTTTGCTTCCCAAAGTAAGTTTGGATTTAATCCCTATTTTTTTTGTAAGATCATCTAATTGGTTATCGCTCATTTGTTCATCAACAATTACTATTGCATTATCAATATCTCCGCCTTTAATTAAACCTGAGTTTGCAAGATGATTTACTTCACTTAAAAAACAAAAAGTTCTTGCCGGTGCAAATTCATTTACAAATTCCTGCTCAAGATCAAACAATCCTGTATGCTGACTTCCCAATGCCGGATTTTCATAATCAACCATAACAGTGACTCTATAGCCATCAAGTGGTAAAGCTACAATATCAATTTTGTTTTCTTCATTGTGAAAAGTGATAGTCTCATCAATCACAAGATAATCTTTTGCTGATTCCTGTTGAACAAACTCTGCTTCCAGAAGTGCATTCACAAAAGGTAACGAACTTCCGTCTCCTACTGGTGGTTCGATTCCATCAAGTTCTATAATAATATTATCTATTTGAAGTCCCACAACTGCTGCAAGAACGTGTTCAACTGTATGAACTTTTGCTTCACCAATTCCGAGAGTTGTTCCCCGCGAAATATCAACGACAAAATCTGCAAGAGCGGGAATTTCGGGATTCCCTCCTAAATCTGTTCTGACAAACCGAATACCGTAATTATCCGGCGCTGGTTTAAAAGTTAAAGTGCAGGAAGTTCCTGTATGCAATCCTGTACCTGACATAGTAACACTATTTTTAATTGTCCTTTGCTTTTCAAGCATATTTATTCTTTCTTTTAAAACTTACTAAAAAATAAAATTGAAGTGCTTCAAAATACTAATCTGATTTTGAATAATAAACAGCATTATTATCCAAGCGATATTACTTTGAAGAAGAAATGCATCTGCACTCAGCAGGAGATCCAATCTGTTTTTTCAATAAAATCTGGTGCTTTGAATATCTTAAATTTATTATGTTTGTATTGTAAATGTTAAAGAAATCATACTGTAATTAATAATTTATTTTTCCAGGAAACTTTATGCGAAAATTTTCACAATCCACCCTTTTAATTATCATCTCAGTTTTATTTTTATCGGGAAATACGTTTTCCCAACCAACAATACAATCAATTATAAACCAAGTTAAAATTGACTCTTTAATGAAATTTGTTAAACAACTTTCGGGAGTTGATTCTGCAATAGTAAACGGACTGCCATATAAATTAGTCTCGAGACATAAAAACCACGCAGACAATGATAAATCAGCTTTATTCATAAAATACAAATTTGAGAGTTATGGTTTACAAACCAGCTTACAGAATTTTAGTACAACAGGAAATAACGTAATTGGCGTAAAAACAGGAACACAATTTCCAAATAAAAAATTTATAATTTGTGCTCACTTTGATGATATGCCAAGCGGCTCTGTTGCTCCGGGCGCAGATGATAACGCAAGCGGTACTGCTGCAGTAATAGAAGCTGCAAGAATTTTTTCTCAATACTCTTTCCCTTTTACTTTGGTTTTTGCAGCATGGGATGAAGAAGAACAAGGACTTGTAGGAAGTGCATACTATGCAAACCTTGCATCAACCAACGGAGACTCAATTCTCGGCGTTGTTAACATGGATATGATCGCTTATGACTCTAACAATGATGGAATTTGCGAAGTACACACAAAGCCTATTGGTATCTCAACGCAAATGAGCAGCAAGATGCTTTCGTTCAACCAAACTTACGGAATTGGTTTACAACCATTGACAGTAAACCCGGGTTCGGGCGCAAGTGATCATGCTTCTTTCTGGAGTAAAAATTATTCTGCTATTTTGTTGATTGAGTACTATAATGGTGGATCTGGCGGGGATTTCAATGCTTATTATCATACTGTAAATGACAAAATAGATTATTTCAATCTTAACTATTTTGAAAAATGCACAAAACTTGCAATTGCAACATTTGCAAGCTATGCATTGAATTATAATATTCAAATTCAACATACTCCTTTTGCTTCTACTCCTTCTACCGGGAATTATGTTTTAACAGCGACTGTTAGTTCTGGATTAAAAATCGGAACAGGTACAGCTATTCCACGTTTATATTATCGCGTAAACAGCGGTGGAGGATTTGGTTCATTTGAATCAGTGCCCGGCGCACCAACAAAAGATACCAAAACTTATAATTTCACCATACCAGGACAATCGTTAAATTCCATAGTTCAATATTACATTGCGGCACAGGACTCTGCTGGTTCAATTGTCGTAACCTCACCCGAAGGTGGAAGTGGATTTAATCCTCCCGGTTCTATTGCCCCTCCAACTTTTCATCAATTTTATATTGCTAACATTTGTGTTGCAAACGTAGGCACAGGAACAACTGCTGTGGGTTATCCTTTTTATACTTATTACCACGATTCCCGTACTCAAATGCTTTATACAGCAAATGAAATTCTTTCTGCCGGTGGAACTGCGGGTCCAATTATTAGATTGGCTTTTGATGTAACTTCTGCCGCATCGCAGGTAATGAATGGTTTTTATATTAGAATGAAGAATACAAATCTTACTTCTATTTCTGCGTGGGAATCAACCGGTTTTACAGATGTATTTAGCGGAACATATTCTGTCCCCGGAACAGGCTGGCAATATATAGAACTTACAAATCCATTTAACTGGGATGGAACTTCAAATCTACTGGTTGAAGTATGTTTTGACAATACATCTTACACTTCAAATACTTCAGTTAACTCGTCAACAACAACCGGAACAATGGTAAGACATCATCATGTTGATAATGGAACCGGATGTACACTAACAAGCACAAGTACTGCAACAACCAGGCCCAATATTTCATTTATGATCAATCTTACTGTACCAGTTGAGTTAACTTCTTTTGTTGCCAATACTGATAATAACAATGTTATATTAAGCTGGCAAACTGCCACTGAGACCAATAACCGTGGATTTGATATCGAAAGATCAACTGACCAGATTAATTGGAACAAAATTGGATTTGTTGCTGGTAATGGAACCACAACAGATGCAACTCAATATTCATTTGTTGATAAAGCACCAAAAGGAAATATAATTTATTACAGGCTAAAACAAATTGATTTTGATGGATCGTTCCAGATTCATAATTCAATACAGGTCGATTTTACAAAAGGTTTGGATTTTGCATTGCTACAGAATTATCCAAATCCTTTTAACCCTGAAACAAATATTTATTACTCAATTCCACAAAATTGTAATGTCAAATTGACCATCTTTGATCAGCTTGGAAATGAAATAAAAACACTTGTAAATGAAAATCAATCTGCCGGAAGATATAATGTTGTATTCAACGGAAGCAACCTTGCAAGTGGAATTTATTTTTACAAATTACAGGCTGGTAATTTTTCAAGCATTAAAAAGCTTGTATTAATGAAATAGATTTTTTATGAGACGCTTTACGGCGTCTCTTTTATTTGTTTTAATAATTCTTTAAGGAGAAATAATGGAATACAGAATTGAAACCGACACAATGGGCGAAATCAAAGTTCCTGTTAACAAATACTATGGTGCACAAACAGCTCGTTCATTAATGAACTTTAAAATAGGCGGTGAAAGATTTCCACGCGAATTAATAAGAGCACTTGGAATAGTGAAGAAAGCTGTTGCTCTTGTAAATAGAGACCTTGGCAAATTATCGGCTGAAAAGGCAGCTTTAATTATTCAGGCAGCTGATGAAGTAATAGAAGGTAAACTTGATGAACATTTTCCTCTTGTTGTTTGGCAGACAGGAAGCGGAACGCAATCCAATATGAATGCTAATGAAGTAATCTCAAACCGTGCGATTGAAATTGCCGGTGGAGTTCTTGGAAGCAAAAAACCAATTCACCCCAATGATGATGTAAACAAAGCTCAATCTACAAATGATGCTTTTCCAACCTCAATTCACATCGCTGCAGTAGAAGAAATTCACAGAAGATTGATTCCAATGATTACCAAACTCCGCAATGCTCTTTCATCAAAATCGAAGGAGTTTGAAAGCATTATTAAAATCGGAAGAACTCACTTAATGGATGCAACTCCCTTAACTCTGGGAATGGAATTTTCAGGTTACGCACAACAATTAACCAACGGACTTGAAAGAATTAACGATGCTTTGAAAAGACTTTGTGAAATTCCTCTTGGTGGAACAGCTGTTGGTACAGGGTTAAATGCACATCCTGATTATGCCGTTAAAGCTGCAGCAAAAATTTCAGAGTTAACAGGAATTAAGTTTACTACCGCTCCAAACAAATTTGAAGCGATGGCGGGAAAAGATGCTCTTGTGGAAATGAGTGGAGTTTTAAAAACATTAGCAGCATCTCTGATTAAAATTGCTAATGATATTAGATGGCTTGGCTCAGGACCAAGATGCGGAATTGGAGAAATTTCTCTACCGGAAAATGAACCGGGAAGCTCCATAATGCCAGGCAAAGTCAATCCAACACAATCCGAAGCAATGACAATGATATGTGCACAGGTTTTTGGCAATGATGTTACAATTAATTTTGCAGGTGCAAGTGGCAACTTTGAATTGAATGTATTCATGCCGGTTATTGCTTTTAACATCCTGCAATCAATTCGTCTGCTTGCAGATTCTTGTGAAAGCTTTTGTGATAATTGTGTTGAAGGTATTACAGCCAACAAAGAAAACATTAATAAACATCTTGAAAATTCTTTAATGCTGGTAACGGCTCTTAATCCTCACATAGGATATGATAACGCTGCTAAAGTTGCAAAGAAAGCTCACAAAGAAAATAAAACACTGAAGCAAACCGCAGTTGAACTTGGTCTATTAACTGAAGAACAATTTGATAAACTGGTTCGACCGGAAGAAATGATTTATCCTAAAGCATAAGTTATTTGGTGCCGAAGAATTTCTTCGGCACTTTTTTATTTGCTCTTATCTGCTTAAAAAGGAAAATCTTCCTGATAATTGATTTTCTCTTCTTTCTTTTTTAAAACATTTTTTTTCGCCGTTTGATGTACGCGATTTCCTTCAACATATATAGCTTTGTACGGTTTGGTTGGACAAGCATATTCACAGGCACCGCAGCCTATACAAAATTCTTCTTTCACTTCAGGAGATAATAAATTTTTATATGGCACCATTGATACAGCTTTAGTCGGACAATGTTCAGAACAAGCTCCGCACTCGGTTCCCTGAGTATAAACCACGCAATTATCTTTAATAAATATTGCTTTCCCAAGTTGAATTAATTTCTTCGATTGCAGTTCAAGCGGTTTAATTGCTCCTGTTGGACAGACTTCACTACATAATTTACATTCATAATTACAAAAACTTTTCAGGTAATTCATCCTCGGTTGAAAAATACCCATAAATCCGTATTCGTTAAATGCCGCTTCTAAAACCTGAGTAGGACATACATCTACACATAGATGACATGCGGTACAATTTGAATTAAAATCTTCAATATTTACTGCTCCTGGTGGTGCCACCGGATTTTTTCTGATAACCGGTATTTTGTTTTGAACATACACTTTTATTTTTTGCTGTGCAGAAGAAATTATCGTTAAACTAAAAATGAAATTTGCCAGATTGATAATAAAGTTTCGTTTATTGAAATCAGTTTTATGACTTTTGTTTTCTGCTTCCAGTTTTTTTGTGTTGGTTTTCTTTTTAAAACTGGTTGTGCTTTTTATTGTTACCCCATTACTTGGACAAACTGTAAGACAATTAAAACAAGCAACACATCTGCTCACATCTACTTTATGATTTTTAGTATCAATACATTCAGATTTACACTTCCATTCACAGATACCGCAATCTTTACAATTATTTTCATCTATTATTATTTTGAACAAAGAAAACCTGGATAGAAATCCAAGAAAAGCACCAACGGGACAAATAGTATTGCAATAAAGTCTTCCTCGTTTTACCGAAAAAATAATTATGCTCATTAAAAAGAATAAAGCAATCAAAACAGTAAGAACCGTTATTCCTTTGTATTCGTAAGGATATATAGAGTAATTATTAAATTTCATAAGAACGAATGAAATTAAATTATTGCTCCAAATTATTAATGGTTTAAAAACAGCATTTGCAATTTTTCCAAATATCGAGAAAGGGTCTGTTATATTAATTGCTAAACTTGTACCTGAGATGAATGATATACTTGTAATAATTAATATTGAGTATTTTAGAAAGTTTTGCGGTTTAGAAAAAACATATCTCGATTTTATTTTATAGCGTCTGGCTATTCTTCCCGATAAATTAGAAATAACATCCTGAATCGTTCCCAGCGGACAAATACTAGAACAATATATTCTGCCGAATAACAAGGTCAAGACAATAACCAGAAAAAACCCGGTTGCAGTTACAGAAAAAATATTTATATAATTTAATACTGAAGGAATAAATTGAAAATATAAGATCGATTTAAACCAGGCAGGAGGAATAAGATTTTTTATATCAACAAATAATGCCGTGGTTAATAGGAAAAACACAACCGAAACTACAACACGAATTTTTTTTAAGATGCTTAACTTCATTTATTAGCGGAGGAATCTTTTTCTATCCTGTATTGTGGGTTTTCTATATTTATCTCGCCATTGGGTAATACTTCTAATGATCTGGTTACCCACAATGGATTTCTGAATTCAAAATCATCTCCATCATAAATCAATTTACACTGAAGCAAAGGTAGCATTGTCGGTGTACCATACTCATTTAAGAATTGTTTAAGTTCTCTAAACACACCAAAGACACGATATTTTTTACCTGGAGTAATTGTTTTAACATTCTCATCAATGCGGGTTTGTTTTGGCAAAGAATGATCAAGTTCAATTATATAATTAATAAAATCACCTGATGGTACATCGCCTATCCGCCCTTGAAGCTGGAAAAAATTATCATCGAGAGAAATTTCTGTTTTAACTACTATTGTCCCTGAAACGGAAATAGTTTCACCTTTCCACTTATCGGGATTCTTATAAATCTGTTTGTTGGGAATTTCAAACTTAGCAGAAGAAATAATTTTTTTAATTTCATCTGAGCTATATGAGAGAGTAAGATTGTGCCCATCCCGATATGTATTAATATTAGTTGAAGAATATTCATTTTTTTTTTCAACAAAAATGTAATTCATCGTAGATGAACAACTAATAAATAAAAATAAAGGTAAAAGAAAATTTAATTTTTTCAATTTAACTTAATCCTGTTGATATTCAATTTATCAAGTTCCATTTTTCCAACATTCATTTCGGCAGCCAATTTGATATAATTTACACTTGACGGTTCTACGCCAAATAATTTAGCAGCAGCCGCATCAGCAGCTACAATATCTGTTGAAACAATTAAAGATTTCATATTAGACACATCATCATTTGAAACTCCACGTGGACCTCTTTGTGTTAGCACGTTATATGCATCAACAACATTCAGCGTGGGTTTGCTGAAAGTCGCAAAATCTGCAATGCATTGATGAAGATCATTCCTGTGCCAGTACATTCTATCCCAGATAATTCCCATAAGATTTTTCATCGACACTGTCAGTTTTGATGAAGAGTGATGTTTTAAGATTGGCACATTAATAAAAACATCTGACTCAAGAATTAATTCGTGAACTTTGGTTTCTTTTAATTTTTTTCCCTTATCGATTTTTACAGTCTGGTAATAACCTTCACTATTGCCGGGAACAATTTTTCCTCCCGCATCTTTAACCGCTTTCTCAATTCCGCTGTTCTGGTAACATTTTGTCCAGACATCGCAAGTATTATCAAAAACATATACATCTTTTGCCCCTGCATTAAAACAATGTTCAATTATTCTTTTAACAAGTTGAGGATTTGTATTGGCAGCTTTCTCAGGCGCAACATCCCATCCAATGTTTGGTTTAACAATTACCTTCGAATTTTTTTTAACAAATTTTTTCATTCCTCCAAGTGATTCTATTGCTTTATCAAACATTAAAGCGGGTTCTCCTCCTTTTACGGCAACAAGATCATATGGTGCATTTGGAATCTTAGCAAAAATATTTTTGTAACCGGGTAAACTTAAGATTGTACCGGCAGCAATGCTGTTTTTAATAAATTGTCTTCTGTCCATCTACAATTCCTTTTGTTAAACTCTAAATGACTTTAAAAAAATTCGTTAAAATCTTAACGGAACTTACAATTCAGTTTATTAATAGACAAAACAATATTAAATTTGCAACAACGAATTAACCTTTAATAAAAAGGATGGAAAATGGAAAACATATTCAGCTTAACAAACAATTATGCAAAAATTAAAACTGCTATAATCGATTTTATTTTAATTGCTTTTATATTTTTTGTTCCGGCAATTTCTCACCTGCTTAGTTTTCCTTTGTATCTTATTGAACCAATGAGAATTGTTTT
Source organism: uncultured Ignavibacteriaceae bacterium (assembly GCA_964596145.1). GTDB lineage: Bacteria > Bacteroidota > Ignavibacteria > Ignavibacteriales > Ignavibacteriaceae > CAZHVS01. The sequence continues at coordinate 10,988 of CAZQSR010000019.1, read as the reverse complement.
AATAATTTCAATGGTGCATACAACTAAAAGAAATTCATTTTTAATTGCTATAACATTGCCTGTTTTTTCATTTATAACGGCTTCTCATCCATCTTTAGTAAAGTCAATGCTGATTGCAATAGAATTGGGTATTAACGTATGGTTGTTTTCACTGCTTTACCAAAGAAAGTTTAATTTATTGTTTTCATCTTTTGTGAGCATAATTGTCAGTAAATTAATTTATTACTCGCTTAAGTTTTTTGCTATTTCTGCTTTGCTCATAAAATCAGAATTAATCTCAACACCAATTTATCTGCAAGTAATTCTTGCGATAATATTTAGCATCTATATTCAGCTTGTATTAAGTAAAAAAATTAAATAAAGGGAAATTTATGTTCAGGAAAGTAGAAGATTTTATCGCTGGCTGGAAAGCAGATTCAGAAGCAACATTAAAAATATTTAACGCTTTAACTGATGAATCACTAAACGCTAAAGTTTATGACGAAGGAAGAACGCTTGGAAGAATTGCCTGGCATATTACATTAACAATGGGAGAAATGCTGGAAAGAATCGGAATAAAAACTGATTTACCCGCACAGGATTCCCTCCCTCCACAAAAAGCATCTGAGTATGTTTTTTATTTTGACAAAGCTTCAAAGCAAGTGCTTGAACAGGTAAAACAATGGACTGATGAAACTCTTCTTGAAGAAGTTGATCTTTATGGTGAAAAATGGACAAAAGGATTTACTCTACTTGTTTTAATTAATCACCAGATACATCACCGCGGACAAATGACAGTATTAATGAGACAGGCTGGATTAAAAGTTCCGGGAATTTTCGGTCCTTCAAAAGAAGAGTGGACTAACTACGGAATGCCAATACAGGAATAGTTTTTATATTATGAAATTTTTACATTTTTCCCTTTTATTGATTCTTTTATCCGTTACTTCTATTTCTGTCGCTCAGAATTTGAGCAAACCATGCGAAAATCTTATTGTTATTATTGACGATATGGGTCACTTTAATGTGTATGAAAGAGACTTGGCAAAGTTTACAAGACTTTCTGCTTTCGCTCCCAAAGAATACAAAACAGGTTATTATACTGTCGCTTACATCGATGATATAGAAAGATTTTATGTCTATCATTGCAATAAAGCTGAACCTGTAAAACTTTCTTCTTTTCCACCTAAAAAATATTTTGTTGGCGACGATTATGTCGTTTTCATAGATGATATGGGTTACTTTAAAGTATTTTCTGGTCTGACAGGAGTTACAACAACACTTAGTTCTTATGAACCTAAAAATTTTTCTGCCGGTGAAAATATTCTTGCCTTTGTTGATGATATGAATAACTTTCTGGCTTATAGTGTTTCTAATGGTCAAATAACCAAACTGAGTGGATATGCACCAAAAGAATATAAAGTTGGTGGACTTGTAATTGCCTTTATAGATTATCAAAATAATTTTTATGTTTTTTCAGGAAGGAATGGAAATCTTCAGTTATTGGAATCCTTTGGCGTAAAAGAATTTGAAACTGAATACGAACTTGTGAAGTTTACAAAAAAGAATAACAGGAAATTTATTTTTGATAGCAGAACTGGAGAAATATTTCCCGACCCTGATTATAAAAATCCACATAAGTACGGCTGGTAAAATTAATTATTGTAATCTTAATCCCTCAATCAATAAAAAAATTTCTTTTTCAAACAATTCCCGCGATTGACCAGGTAAAAGATTTCCAATTTTTAAATTGCAAATTTTTGTTCTTATTAATCGTAAGGTCGGATGACCAACTGTTGCCGTCATTTTTCTTATCTGCCTGTTTTTACCTTCACTGATTGTAATTTTTATCCACGACGTTGGAATGTTCGCTCTGAATCTTATTGGCTTGCTTCTTTCCCATATTTGCGGGGGATTAGTTAGTAGTTCAACCTTTGCTGGTTTTGTTTTATAACCAGAAATTAAAACTCTATCTCTAAGTTTTGTCAAAGCTATTTTGTCGGGAATACCTTCTACTTGTACAAGGTATTCTTTTTCGTGATTATACTTAGGATTCAACAATTTATCGATTAATAATTTATTGTTTGTTAATAATAATAATCCTTCACTGTCATAATCCAATCTGCCAACAGGATAAACATCTTTTGGAAAGGTATTAATATCTCTAAGAGTTTGTCTGCCGGATGTATCAGTAAATTGTGAAAGTACATTAAACGGTTTATTTATTAGAAAATATTTATACTTTTCTTTTCCTTTACGTTTCATAAAACTTTGGTCATTTATTGTCTTCCGTTTTTAGACTAAAGATATAAAGAAAAATCTCTTTTGGCAAAACTTAATTTCTTATTTTTGCAAGAAAAATTTAATTAATCGAGGTAAAATTGTCTGTTTTCAGAGACCAAACAAAATATCTTGAAGCACTAAAAAGCTTTGAGAAAAAATTTAATCCCAAAGAACTTGAGGATTATAAAATGTTTGTTAAAAGACATAAAGATGAAGAAGAATTCGACTCTATTTCGCTTGGAAGATTAAAATCCCTGTATGAAAAATACTATATTAACAGGGAGAAGAAGAATTATGATCATCTTTTTAAAAAGTCAACTGACTCCACTGATTAAATATAGTAAAGAAATTACATTGCTTCGTTATAAGGTAAAAACTAACTTTGAAATTAAATTCTTAATGAGGAAATAATGGACTACAAAAAACTTCATAAAATAATTGGTGCCGTTGTATTTTTTATTTCGGCAATTGTGCTTCTATCAACGGTACAGCCTTCAGTTTCTTTTTGGGATTGTGGTGAGTTTACTGCCGCAAGTTATTCATTACAGGTTCCGCATCCTCCGGGCGCTCCTTTTTTCCTTCTTATGGGAAAAGCCTTTTCAATGATACCCTTTGTTGAAAATATTGGCTTAAGAGTCAACATTCTTTCTGTCCTTGCAAGTGCTTTCTCAGTATTGTTCCTTTATCTTGTTGCTGTAAAACTTATTGAAAACTATAAAGGAAAAAATTATTCAAGTTTGCTTGATGCTGTAGGAACTTTCATAGCTGCCGGTATCGGAGCTTTATCTTTTTCTTTTAGTGATACATTTTGGTTTAGTGGTGTTGAATCCGAAGTTTATGCAGTAAGTACTTTGCTTCTTGCGGCAATTGTTTATCTAATTATGTTATGGAATGAAAAAGCAGATAACAAGGACAATGAAAAATATATTTTAGTAATTGCTTATTTAATAGGTCTTTCTACAGCCGTTCACCTGATGAGCGTGCTTGCGATTGTTTCTGTTGTTATGATAATAATGTTCAGAAAGTATGTTGATGATGAGGAATCATTAAAAAAATCAGGTTACATATTTTTAGGGCATGTTGCAGTTATACTTGTTGTTGCTTTTGCTCTTTGGGGAGGACAAACTGATGCAAATCCTCCATCTCCCGAACAATATCAGTCTTTTGATAGCAGATTCAAAATGATTTTAGCTGGAATAAGCGTAGTTATACTTGCTGCAATGTGGAAAAAATTACTCAACAAGAACTCTTTTTATGCACCGCTTATTATCGGTGGAATTGCTCTAGCGATAACATACCCGGGAGTTGTTAAAGTTTTCCCTGGATTGATGACCTCAATTGCGGGAGACAACATTACAACAGCTATCATTTTCCTCATTGCCGTTCTTGGTGCTTTGGGTTATGGAGTTTATTATAGCATCAAACAAAATAAACCCACATTGCACCTTGCGTTTATGTCACTGATTTTTATAATTCTTGGTTTTACAACTTATGCAATGGTGATTATAAGAGCCAATGTGAATCCACCTATGAACGAGAATGAACCAAATAACTTCTCTGAATTAGTTTCTTACCTGAACCGTGAACAATATGGTGATTTTCCGATATGGAAAAGAAGATTTGCAACTGAACCACACCAGATGGGTGTTTACTCAAATTATTCGAGCGACCTTGATTTCTGGTGGCGTTACCAGATGAATCACATGACAACTCGGTATCTTTTATGGAATTATGCAGGAAGACAATCCTGGTATCAGGATGATGGTGCAAACATCTGGCCTTTTAACCAGATTGGCAATGCAATCGGAAAACCTTTTAATCTTCACTTTGATGGAGAATCCAAAGATTCTCTTTTTGCAATTCCATTTCTGCTTGGTTTAATTGGAATATATTTTCATTTCAAAAAAGACTGGAAGATGGCATCAGTCTATATGGTTCTGTTTATCTTTATGGGTTACTTAACTGCGTTCTATCAAAACCAACAAGAACCGCAGCCAAGAGAAAGAGATTATTTCTATGTTGGTGCGTTCTTCGTTTATTCAATTTGGATTGCAATTGCAATTCAGGGGTTAATTGAACTTGTGAAAAAGAGAATTAAAGCAGAATCCCTCGCAAAAGGTGCTGTACTTGGCGTACTTGCATTTGGTGTTCTGTTTGTCCCCGTAAGAATGTTACAGGCAAATTATTTTACTCATGACAGATCTCAGAATTATGTTCCCTGGGATTATTCTTACAACTTATTACAAAGTTGTGCACCAAACGCAATATTATTCACAAATGGCGATAACGATACATTCCCTCTCTGGTATTTGCAAGACGTTGAAGGTGTCAGAAGAGATATTCGCATAGTGAATTTAAGTTTACTTAATACTCCATGGTATGTTTATCAGTTGAAAAATCTTGAGCCTTACGGTGCAAGACGTGTAAAAATTAGCATTCCAAATGAAAGAATTAATGAAAACGATTTGCGTCCTTCACAATGGGAACCACAAGATATAACTATTCTTGTTCCAAATGATTTTGCAACAAGAAGTATGAATTATAGTGAAATTAAGAATCAAATGTCTATGGATAAATCTTCTAAAAATAATATTTATGATGAATATGGAATTACAGATTCATCTATTATTAAAGAAGGGCGATTAACGTGGAGAATGAATAACACCGCTACCTATGGCAATATAAAAGCCGTCCGCGTTCAGGATATTATGGTTAAAGATATTGTTGAACAAAATAACTGGGAAAGACCAATTTATTTTGCTGTTACTTGCTCGGAAGACAGCAAAATTGGTTTAAGCGATTATTTGAAAATGGAAGGAATGGCTTTACGTCTTGTTCCTGAGAAGAGAAAACCAAACATTGAATTCATTAACGAAAAGATTCTCCGCAAACAATTATTTGAAGAAAATCCCTCTGCAAATAAAAATTATCAACCCGGATTTAAGTTCAGAGGATTAAACAATCCAAAAATTTTCTTTGATGAAAATCATGAAAGATTAGTACAAAATTATCGCAATTCTTTCATCAGGCTTGCATTGTATTATATAAATAGCAGCAATCAAACCCAGAAAGCAATTGAAGTACTTGATGAGATGGAAAAGAAAATGCCTCGCTCTATCCTTAAGATGGATTACAGACTTCTGTTTGATATTAGCACTCTTTATCACGCAGCTAATTCTGTTGAAAAATATAAAACACTCGCAAAAGAAATTGAGCAGGCAGCATTGAAAAACATTGAAGAAAATCCTTCGGATGTAAGTTCTTATTATAACCCTTACCGATTGTTGCTAGAAACATATGAGAACTTGAAAGAATATGATAAAGCAATTGGTATATTACAGCGTTTGCAGGCTTACTATCCACAGGATCCTTCAATCGAAGCATCAATAAAAAGATTTAAAGACTTAAAAACTCAACCTGATACAACAAAATAAATTTTAAAGGGCGGCATTTCTTGTCGCCCTTTTATTTTAGTTATGAAAATACTAATAATAGCTTTATCGGGAATTGGCGATGCATTAATGTTTACCCCTGCTTTGCAGCTTATCAGGAAAAAATTTCCCGATGCATTAATTGACGCACTTGTAATGTTCAAAGGCGTAAAAGAAAACTATGAACGCACGAAATTATTGAACAATGTTTTTTATTTTGATTTTATGAACGAGAACAAATTAAAAGCTCTCCGCTTTGTTCTGGCACTTAGAAACAAATATGAATACTCAATTAATGTTTATCCTTCAAACAGAAGAGAATATAACCTTATAAATTTTCTGGTCGGGGCAAAATATCGTGCGGGAACAAAATACATCAGAATGGATTTAATAAATTTTGGATGGCTTAATAACATTCGCTTCAACGAAGATGATTCTCTTCATAATGTACAGGAGAATATAAGACTCTCTGAAAATCTTTTTAAAACTGAATTTAACGAAGAACCCTCTCTTTCTTTTCCATTAAGTGAGAACGATGTAATCTATGAAGAAGAATTTTATCGAAATAAAAACATTGACCCTAATGCGATTGTAATAGGATTTCATGCGGGTTGTTCAACTTTGAAAAATCACATTAAACGAAGATGGGAACCGAAAAAATTTTCTTTACTTGGGAAAAAACTTATTAAAAAATATAATGCAAAAATTTTGTTGTTTGGCGGACCCGAAGAGAACGATTTGAAAAGGGAAATTGCTAATAAAATAAATTCTAATAATTGTATTGTTGTTGAAGCAGATAGCCTGTCACACTCGGTTGCAATTATGAAACGTTGTAATATTTTTGTTACTAATGATTCAAGCTTAATGCATATAGCTTCTGCTTTAAAATTAAATGTTGTTTGTATTATTGGACCAACAAGTATGAATTACATTCACCCATGGAAAACAAATTATAAAACAGCATCAGTAAATTTAAGTTGTTCTCCCTGTTTTGTCTACTCACCAAAACCTCTCTCCTGTTCAAGAGAAGACGTTCAATTTAAGTGTATAAAAGAAGTTGATGTTGAGCTGGTAATGTCTAAAGTTGAAGAGTTCCTCTTAGAGCCGACTAACTAAAGAGCCGTTTTCTTAATAAGAAATTCTTCTAATCTTTCTATTAATGGCAATTGAGTTGGTTTTATTTTTTTACATGCCTTTTTAACTGTAAAGAAAAATCCTTTATCAACTTCCGGAAATGAAATTTTTTTTCCAATCAATGGCGGCCAGTTTAGTGTAACCTCATTACTTGTAATCACTGGTTCATCATTTTTAGTATATTCACAAGCCCAGGCATGAACAATTTTACCACCTTTTTGAATTATACTTCCAAGCTCAATGAAATCACCGATTGCTGTAATGCCTGTCTCTTCATTAAACTCCCTTATGGCTGTTTGTAGATAATTCTCTCCTTTTTCCACTTCTCCCTTGGGAATACTCCAGTATCCCTCATCTTTATTTTTGAAAAAAGGTCCTCCCGGGTGAACAAGAAAAATTTCAAGCTCTTTATTTATTGTTCTATATAATAAAATTCCTGCTGATATTCTTGGCATAAATTATTTTCTTATTCAAAAAGATTGATAAAATATCTTATTGTTTCTTCCAGCCCTGAAACTAAATCACTTTGAGGCGAGAAACGTAAATCCTTTTTTGTTGTTTCAATAGATGATAAGCTGTGTTTAATATCGCCGGGACGCTCATCTTTATAAATAATTTTGCTTTTGCTTTTTGTCATTTCAATTACAAGTTTAACCAGCGTATTAATTGATGTGGCTATTCCAGTCCCCACATTATATACACCGCTAACATTTTGATATTCTGTTGCAAGAATATTTACTTTAACAACATCTTTTACAAAAATAAAATCACGGGTTTGTTCACCATCACCATAAATTACAATATCTTCATTCTTTAGTGCCTGACTTACAAATATTGGAATTGCTGCAGCATACTGACTTTTAGGATCCTGCCGTGGCCCAAACACATTAAAATAACGAAATGAGATAGTTTGCATTCCATACTGTTCGGCATACATTTGAAGATAATATTCGCCATCAAGTTTTGTTATTCCGTAAGGTGATTTAGGAGAAGGATTTAAATCTGTTGTTTTCGGACTTACAGGATTATCGCCATAAATTGCTGCAGAACTGCTATGAATAACTCTTTTAACTTTATTTAGTCTTGATGCTTCAAGAACGTTTAATAATCCGTTTACATTTATAGCAACACATTCAAAAGGATTTGTTATTGATTCAGGAACTGAAACTAACGCTGCAAGATGATGAACATAATCCGCGTCTTTCATTGCTTTGTTTAATAATTCTTTATCTGTTACGCTTCCGTTAACAAAATTTACTGATGTTAAATTAGAAATATTTTTCAAGTGCCCGGTTCTTAAATTATCAATCACAAATACTTCTGCGCCTGAATTAATCCAGTGCTCAGCTATGTGGCTGCCAATAAATCCAGCACCACCTGTTATAACGACTTTTAGTTTCATCTTTTAAAAAATTTTTATTTCAATTAAATCAATTTAATATCATTTAAAAAGGGAAATTTTTCTCTTACCATTTTAACTTCGTCAAGAGAAATTTCTACGGAAAAAATTCCTTCTTTATTTTCAATGGATAAAAGTTCATCCCCCATAGGACCAAATATACTGCTGAATCCATTGTATATAACTTTTTTATCTTTCCCGACTCTGTTTACACCAACCACATAACATTGGTTTTCGATTGCTCTTGCTTTTAATAAAGTTCTCCAGTGTTCAATTCTTGTAATTGGCCAGTTGGCAATATTTATCATAAGATTTACTTTCTCTTTTCCGTATAACCTGTATAATTCAGGGAAACGTAAATCATAACAGATCGATAACCCCAATTTCCAATCATCAATCGAGACAATTACAGGTTCCCCACCGGCAGAATAAAATTTATCTTCTTTTGCAAAAGCAAATGGATGTATTTTTCTATATTCCGATAATAACTCACCATTTTTTTTCAATAACAATAATGCGTTATAGTGTTGATAGTTAACAGTGTGAATTATTCCCGCTATTACATAAATGTTACGATTTTTGGCTATCGAAGAAAAGTAATTAAATGAATCACCGGGAATTTTTTCACCAAACTCATTTGAGTTCATAGTAAATCCGGTTAAAGTCATCTCAGGCATGATTAATAAGTCGATTTTTTCATTATAATCATTAATAAACCTAGTTATCTTTTGTTGATTAGATTCTTTATCTTCCCAAACAGGATTGTATTGCAATAAACTTATTTTCATAACTCAATTAATTTTTAAAAAACACACCTCAAAATAAATTAATACGCGGATAAAGTTAAAATGTCTTTTAAAAATATTTCAATCTTGTTTTTATTTAATGATTATTCGATTTTAAAACTTAATTTCTCTCAACTGTTTATTCTCAACATATAAAAATGTAAAAAAACACCACATAATCATTTAAGAAAAATTCATTTATTTAATATTTTCAATGGTTCGGTATTTGTAAAGATTATCTTGCTCTTTAAAGAGGCACAATAATAATAATAAACAAATCACGGAGGTCTAAGTGATTAAAAAGATACTTTATGTTGTTTCTTTTTTCCTCCTGTTTTCTTTAATGTTTGAGTCTGCAGCTCAGACAGTAAAAGTAAAAAGGGAGGCAAAATCTCCAGGTAAGTTGGGGCTAAATAGTACAACATCTAACACCTGGCAGATTTACAGTGGGCTTCGCGTATTCGGGAAAGGTATGAAGGCATATCTTTCTGCTGATACAACAGGTTCCGGAACTTCCACGGCAACTTCCTTTGCATGGTCATTTGTCGAAAAACCTTCTGGCTCAGCCGCAGTATTTGACAGCACAAATAAAATTGCAACCAGTTTTACTGCTGATCTTTCCGGTAGATATATCGTACAAATTACAGTCAATGGAACAAAAATTTCCTACGATACTTTGTTTGCTTCAGTATATTCCGGAAACCCAACAACCGGTTTATCATGTTCTCTATGTCATAGCACTATGAACACAGAATGGCAAGCGACAAAACATGCAACCATTTATAAAAGAGGTATTACCGGTCAACTTGAAGTGGGTTCTTACGGCACCGGAACTTATTCCGGATTCTGTGTTAAATGCCATACTACCGCTTGGGAAAAGAATGTAAACAATGGTAACTTTGGTTACCTTTCATTTACAACTGGTTGGGATACTACCTGGTATAAACCAGCAACAGGCCCAAACAATGTAGCAATTCCATATATGGATACAACACGCTGGGTATTGCTGAGCAACAGTTATGCATCTCTTAAACCTGTTGCTACAATTGGCTGCGAAAGTTGTCACGGTCCAGGTACCGATCATAAATCCGGTGGAGATAAAGCCAAGATTAGTAAAAGTATTAATGCCGGAGTTTGTGCAACATGCCATGACGCTCCTACAAAGCATATGTTGTACAGCTATTGGGAATCATCTCATCATGCTAAATTGACTTTAAGTAGCTCTGCAGCTGGAAACGCATCTTGCCGTCCTTGTCATAATGGCGAAGCTTTCGTTGCTTATACAAAGAATAAAACTTCACCAAATTATAGCGCCGTAACAACATTTCCATCAATTTCATGTGCAACCTGCCATGATCCTCATAGCGATGATAATCCATACCAATTAAGAACAACACGTTTGGACTCATTACAAAATGGATATAAATTCCCTGCAACTTATGGTGGAATTGGACAATTCTGTATGAACTGCCATAGAGCAAGAGAAAATTCTGTTGCAAGAATTCAATCTCAGCAAATCCGTTTTGCAGATAGATTTTATCCTCACTACAGCCCGCAAGCAGATATGTTCCTCGGAGCAAATGCTTATGAATTTGGATTGAACATAACTGGAATAAGTACTCACAAAGGACTTGAAAAAGGTTGTATAACCTGTCATATGCAGGAAAGAGTTGTTGGAATTAGTAAACACTCAAACCATACTATGACAATGGCGGGAAATGATTCGATTATGATTAAAGCTTGCCGCACATGCCATGGCAGCTGGTTGAACACTTATAATGATGTAATTGCTGGAGCCGATTATGATGGAAACGGACAAATACAAGGTGTTCAAACCGAAATACAAGGTCTGTTAAATAGAGTAAAAGCAACTCTTCCACTTGATAATACAGGCGAACCAGTCAGCATGGCAAAAGACTCTATGCTTGTTAAGAATCATCCTAAATGGCCTGATAACTTAAAAGCTATTCATACTTA
>CAZQSR010000018.1:0-28951 GCA_964596145.1 uncultured Ignavibacteriaceae bacterium | reverse complement strand
AAGCTGTTCTAATCCCCAAACGCCCCTCTCCAATCAACAAACAAACCTCTCTAACCAAATAACTCCACTCTCTAAGCAAAGAACTCCGCTCTCTAAACAAAAAATTCAAACATCTCAACAAAAAACCCTACTTTCCAAACAAAGAACACTCACTCACAACCACAAAACCTTATTTTACAAACAAAAAATTCTCACATCTCCTCCTCGCATTCCAATCTCTAAACAAAAAACTCAAACATTCTTCCATCAAACTCCTCCTTACAAACAAAAAAGCCCCGCTTTAAAGCGAGGCTCTCTCCCATAAAATAATTAAAAGTAAATTACTCTAAGCTGCCAACAACTTTCTCCACTTCATCAAGAACTTCGCAACTCTTTACAACATCTTTCATCCTGTTATGGTCTGGATACAAAGGTCTATCCACATCAAGATGCTCAACATGTCTGCGCACGACCTCTCTCGCCTTAGTTACGCCCGCTCCATTCGTAAAATTCCTGAAATCCAGAGCCTGTGCTGCTGCAATAAACTCAATTGCAAGAACTCCGTAAGCATTATCCAGTATCTGTCCGTTCTTTAAGGACGTATTCATTCCCATTGATACAAAATCTTCCTGGTCTGCCGCCGCAGGAATAGACTGTATTGATGCCGGCATAGAAAGAATCCTCTGCTCAACAATAAGCATATCTGCGGTGTACTGACTTAACATCAATCCCGAGAACATTCCTGCACCTTTCGTCAAAAATTCTGGCAATCCAACGCTTAATGCCGGATTAAGCAAACGGTTCAACCTTCTCTCCGAAAGCACACTAATCATTGTAACAGCAGCTCCAACCATATCCATCGGCAGTGCCACCGGCGAACCCTGAAAATTCGCACCTGTCAAAGTCAATTTATACTCTGGTAAAAATATTGGATTATCGCCAACTCCATTTAACTCAGTCTCAACCTGCTCTTTTGCCCATCTAACAGCATCGTGTGCCGCACCAATTACCTGCGGAGTAGACCGCATTGAATAAGCATCCTGTACCTTAGTCTTAATCTTACCAGTTTTAAGATCACTTCCTTCAATACATTTAATTATCGCTTTCGCACTTCTTACTGCACCTTTAAATCCCCTTATTTCATGAAGACGAACATCATAAGGTTTCAAATTAGCAAGAAGAGCTTCAAGCGTCATTGCAGCCGCTATCTCTGCCTGCTTAAGCCACCTGTTAATATCATAAAGATGAATAGCCGCCATAGCAGTTAACAGGTTGCTGCCGTTAATTGTAGCAAGTCCGTCTCTTGCCTGCAAACCGGGGACAGGAATTCCAGCTTTTTCAAATGCAACTTTGCCGGGTAATCTTTCCCCTTTATAAAAAGCCTCTCCTTCACCCATCATAAGCAAAGCAATCTGCGACATTGGAGCAAGATCCCCGCACGCACCAACCGAACCTTTCTGACACACAACAGGCGTAACACCTTTATTAAGCATATCAATCAAGGTCAAAGTAATTTCAGGACGGCATCCGCTGTTGCCATGAGCATGGACATTAATTCTTCCAACCATAGCACCGCGAACATGTTCAATTGGAGCAGGTTCACCTATTCCTGCAGAGTGATTGTAAATCAAATATTTCTGAAACTGTTGAACCTGTTCATCATTCAACACTATTTCAGAAAATTCACCAATACCCGTATTAACACCATACATAATTTCTTTTGCAATAATCTTTTCCTCAAGCATTTTACGACACACTTTAATTCGCTCTAATGCTTCCGGATGTAATTCAACTTTCTCATTATGCCGGGCAATGCTAACGAGTTTTTCAATTGTTAAACCTGAACCTGTTAAGGTAACTGACATATATTCTCCTTGGAATTTGTTAACTAATTATTTTTTTAATTTTTTCTAAATTCTCTTTTTCTGCTTTGAATTTTATTAGCATAGTTTTCTTGTTGTATTTAACCGAAGTTACTTTTGCAAGTGAATGTATTCTTGCCAGAGTTTTGGTGTCTTCAAGGTTCAATCTTACTTGCTGCTCTTCAGATTCTTTTGCCATTTGCTTCTTTATTGCTTCAATCAGATTGTTAATATTTATTCCTCTCTTAGCAGAAATAATTACTGAACCAGGATAAGTGTTCATTATATATTCAATTCGTGACTTATCTTCAATTAAATCTATTTTATTAAACACTTTTAGGTTTAGTTTTTTATCGCAATCTAATTCTCTTAATGTCTCAATTACAACTCTTAAATGATCTTCATAAAATGGATGAGAAACATCAATAAGATGAAGAATTAAATCTGCTTCTCTTACTTCATTCAGCGTAGTTTTAAAAGATGCTACAAGATGATGAGGTAATTTGCGAATAAATCCAACTGTATCGCTAATAAGTATCTTTAAATCTTTTTCAATTTCAATAGCTCTTGTAGTTGAGTCCAGAGTTGCAAATAACTTATCTTCTGCAAAAACATCAGCACTGGTAAGTAAATTAAACAATGTCGATTTTCCTGCATTAGTATAACCAACAATTGAAACGCGAAAAACATCTCCACGACTTTTAGTTTGTATTTGTCTTTGAGATTCTATCTTTTCAAGTTTCTGTTTAAGATGACTTATTCTGTCTCTTACAATTCTTCTGTCGGTTTCAATTTGTGTTTCGCCAGGTCCTTTTGTTCCAATTCCACCATACTGTTTCGAGAGATGCGTCCATGCGCGCGTAAGTCTTGGCAGCAGGTATTCATACTGTGCAAGTTCAACCTGAGTTTTAGCTTCTTTGGTTCTTGCTCTTAATGCAAATATATCAAGTATTAAAGCACTTCTATCAATAATCTTTCGGTTTATAATTCTTTCAAGATTTCGTGAATGAACAGGGGAAAGATCATCATCAAAAATAATTATATCTATGTTGTTAAGTTCTGCAAGCTGAGCAACCTCTTCTGCTTTTCCTTTGCCAATATAAAAAGCTGAATCAGGAGCATATCTATCCTGAATTATTTTAATTATAGTTTCAGCTCCCGCAGTATTTGCAAGTTCTTCCAGTTCATCAAGATGCTCATTAACAATCTCTTTAGATTTATCTTTTGTTTTAAGAGCAACAAGAACTGCACGCTCCGGCTTTTTTATTTTTATGTCTATCATTAAACGTGTTGTTAAAAAAATAAAAATATTACTTTGAAAAATATGATTTAATATCTGGAAAAACTAAGTAGTAAATTGGTTAATAAGCAAAGAATGAAATTAATAAGTTTTATGGTTTAAGTAATCTTTTTAATTTTAAGCAGTAAAAATTAAAACTAATGGAAAAGTAATGGCATCAAAACGACGTGTGCGTCCATCATGGGATCAATATTTCTTAAAAGTTGCAATGCTTGTGTCAGAACGTTCAACCTGCCCCAGAATGCATTGCGGTTGTGTGCTGGTAAAGGACAGACAAATTTTGTCAACAGGATATAATGGTTCAATTCCGGGAGATGATCATTGTGATGATGTTGGCTGCTGGGTAGTTGATAATCATTGCATAAGGACAATACACGCCGAAATGAATGCAATACTTCAATGTTCATCGCACGGAGTAAATACAGCTGGTGCAACAGCATATGTAACTAATATGCCGTGTACAAATTGTGCAAAAGCTCTAGTAGCTGCGGGAATTAAAGAAGTAATAATTTTTTCAGATTATCACGATACTAAAGCAGAAGAGTTTTTCAGGAAAGCAAGTGTTCCTTTAATAAGAATGAAAATGCCAAATAAAACAATTGACTACGATTTGAAAAAATTTACATCGGCAAGAAAAACAGAAAAAAGCGAGTAATCCTTAAAATCCTTTTGTATCGGCTTTAATCATTTGCCATACAGTTAAAAGAATTATTTCTATATCAAGCCAGAACGACCAGTTCTCAATATACCAGATGTCGTATTCAACACGCTTTCTTATGCGGTTTTTATTTTCTTCTTCGTCCTGAACGTCACCCCGTAATCCGTGTATTTGTGCCCATCCGGTTATTCCCGGTTTCACAAGATGACGCAATCTAAGTTCATCAACAATTTCTTTGTACATATTGTTGTAAGGTATTGGATGAGGACGTGGTCCAACAAGCGACATATTTCCAATCAACACATTAAAAATCTGAGGAAGTTCATCAAGATTTGAGCGTCGTAAAAATTTTCCGAATTTTGTAACACGCGGGTCATTCTTTGAAGTAGGAATAAATTTTGTCCACGTAGTTGTAGTCATTGTTCTGAACTTGAAGCATTTGAATGGTTGATTCCCTTTTCCAATTCTATCCTGAACAAAAAATGCTGGTCCTTTTGAAGTAAGTTTTTGTATGATAATAATTAAAGGAAACAACCAGGAAACAACCAGTACGATTACAAGTATTGATACAATTATATCAAAAGTTCTTTTTAATATTTTCCAGTGGATTTCTTCAAGAGGTTCATTTCGTACAGTAATTACAGGTAAATCGCCAAGTAAACTTATACGAAATTTTTTTGAAATAAATTTAAAGTAATCAGGAATAATGTGTACCCGTACGGCATTTTTATTGCAGGTATAAATTATATCTTCAAGCTGATTATATTCACTGTTTGGAAGAGTTATTATTGCTTCTTCAATTTTATTTGTGTGAATTAATTTTTCCAGTTCATCAAGTTTACCAAGAATGTTTTTATCGGCAGCATTTAAGCTATCATCAACAAAACCAATAAAGTTGTAACCAAAGTCGGGATTGTTTTCAAGTAAATTAAGAAATTTGTTGCCAGCATCACTTGCACCAATTATTATAATGTTTCTAATATTACCGGATTGCTTACGTACTGTTGAAAAAATCTTTTTTAAAATAGTTGCACGACTAAAAACAGAAACAAAAAGAATAGCAGTGTAGAGAATTATAAAATTTCTTGTAAAAAGATTTTCTTTAATTACGAATATAAAAACAATTGATAATGCAGTTTGAGCAAACGTGTTTTTAAGTAATTCTACAAAAGTACCTGCAAGGTAGCGTGAAGAAAATTCATCATAAAAATTTGTCGACTTTGTAGTAAAATACCACAATAAATTTTGTAGTAATAAAAGTACAAACATTTGCGGTCTTTCTATCAAAGTCTGTAAAGACTGTGATAAAGTTGCAGCAATTATAAAGCTTCCACTCAGGAAAAGTAAGTCTGTCAATATTTTTATATAACCAAGTGATTTTTGATTTGTTATCATAACGTTTAAGATAATTGCAAAAATTTGTTGATTTCATTTATTACGGTTTTGGGCTCGATTGTATTCATGCATTCTCCAGTATTATCATTGCAATTATACTCAAAACCAAGATTTAAACAAGGCGAACAAGGATAATTACTTTGAATGGAGACAGAATTATTATTTAGTGGTCCCCATCGTTTTGCGTTTGTTGGACCATGCAATGCAATTAAATTACAATTTAATGCAGACGCAAGATGCATAATTCCTGTGTTAACACTAATTACTAATGCTGAACTATTTAATAGTTTAGCTGTGTCTTGAATGTTGAGCTTGCCGGCAACATTAAAAATCTTTCCATTAATATTCTTTATAAGATTATCAATCTTAATAATATCGTTTTTGCTTCCGGTTAAATAGATCTCAAATTTATTTTCAATTAAATAAAAAATTATTTTTCTCCAATTTTCATAGCTCCATTCTTTCAAGTATGAACGATAACCTCCAGGCGCAGTATGTAAAACAACTCGATTTGGAAATTTCTGGACTTCTTCTTCAATTTTAACAAAAGGCAGCTCTGTCTTCGATTGAAAAAAAATGTTTAAGTTTTTGAAATTATAAATTTCATGAACATTATTTAAGTGTTCGACTGCAGTATCAAAAACATAGTGTAAACCCTGTCCTTTTGTTTTGAATCCTATTAGATATTTTGAGTTTGAGAAGAAAGAAATTAAAGCCATAGTTTTAGACCACTGGGCACAATCAATAAAAATATCAAATTTTTTTGAGCGAATTGTTTTGATTGTTTGAATAATGTCAGATAGATTTATTTCTACAATTTCATCAGAAAATCCTATCAGGTTGCATACTTCGGTTATTGATGAATCGGCAAACAAAGTTATTCTGGTTGATGGAGAAGTTTTTTTAATATCTTTTAACAGTGCTTGGCAAAGAATAGTATCCCCAATAGCGGGTGTAAGCAGAATTCCAATATTTTTAATTTGTTCAGAAAGTTTTCTTTTTATCTTAAAAAATCCAATTAAAAATAAAAGTGGAATTCCCGCATAACGGTCCACTAATTTAAGAATTTTCTTTCCTCTAAGTTTCATACCCGCAACCTGAAAATCTGATTTTCGTTGACAGGCAGTTTGACAAAAAAGTTTCATTCATTATAAAAAGTTTCTTAGATTCTACTGCTTAATAAAAAATATCTTGTTCGTGTATTCAAAAATATAAAATCATTTAATGAAATTAATCTCAATAATTACAATTACCTATAATAATTACGAAGAATTGAAAAAAACTCTTAACTCAATTCCTAAAACAGAAGTAATCGAATCCGTTGTTATTAATGGCGGAAGAGATCTTGCTACCGAAGAATTTCTTAAGACGTACAATGGTGTTGTTCTGTCAGAGCCTGATAATGGTATTGCAGACGCATTCAATAAAGGAATAAACCTTTCAAACGGAAAATATTTAATGTTTCTAAATAGCGGCGATGTTTTATTAAATGAAAATTATTTGCAGGAGAGTCTTTTTTTCTTTAAAGAGAACAAGGAATATGGTTTTACTCATTCAAATCTTTTACTTAATGATATTTATGGAGGTTCATTAATTGTAAAACCAAGAAAAATAAGTCTTGGCAGAGGAATGCCTTATCTTCATCCTACAATGATTTTTAAAAAAGAAATTTTTTATAACATAGGATTTTTTAATACAAACAAAAAAGTTGGAATGGATTTCGATTTAATTGTACGAATGATTAAAGCGGGGATTAAAGGAAAGTATATTGATTGCGAGCCAGTAGTTTCAATGGAGGGAACAGGGCTGTCAGTAAAAAATGAATTCTTGGGAATTAAAGAATGTTATCACTCTCTTAAAGAAAATAAAATGTTAGGATTAAAAAATATTTCCGGAATGATAATAAGAGTGATTCTTTATTCTTTCAGAAAAATATTGGTTTTACTTGGTTTAAAAAATTTATTGGGAAGATTGAAAAGATTAAAGTACAAAGGTTAATTTTTGAACAATGCTTTTATAAGTCCGTAGACTCTCCCTGAAATTGTAGCGACATTATTAATTGCCAGAGCCGGCTTAAGAGTAAAAATTCCTCTTATGATCTGGATAAAAGGGACAATTAACATTTCAACCAACTCGTAAAAAACAATTATTTTTTTTTCTTTAATAAGCCATTTCCAAACAAGTCCTCCTTTACCAACTCCATACTTAAAGGCTTTTTTAAATCCATTAAAAAACTCTTCATTAAATGGTGGAGCGTGGAAGATGAATAATTCGCTGAAGAATTCCATGTTAACATTATTAAAAAAAGCCTTCCAGCAAAAATCAGTTTCCTCGCTGCTTCCCCAGTAGGAACCAACACCAAAATTTTCATCAAAGCGATTTAACTTATTGAATATCTCTGCTTTAACTGCAAAGTTTGAACCCATCAAATTTTTTGTGTTACGGAAATGTTTTAAACTTCCTCCTTTTTTATGACGAAGGGAATAAAAATCATTAGTGTCTTCTCTTTTTATGCTTCCTGCAACAATCTCAATAGAAGGATTATCTTGAATAATATTTTTAAGTGTAACTGAATAATCATCGTTTAAATAACCATCATCATCGCAGAACACAATCCAATCAATAGCTTCAGGAATAACAAGACTATTACGAGCAGAAGAAACTGCTTTATGATTCGTCTTTTGTCTGCAAAATAAAAGATTATTAGTTATTTCTTCTTTTAAAATTAACTCAACCAAATTCTGATCGATTAAAATCACTTTTTGTGGGGTAAATTTTTGTTTTAATGCTGATAAAAGTGCACGCTCAACAATTTCAGTTTTTCGATTAAATGTATTAATTACAACTATGTATTTCATTTAGAAAAAAGTAAATTTCAGTAAGCGAAAATAAGAATGTTTTATACAAATGAGTTTATTAATTTTACTTCACAAAAATTATTTGTTAAATAATTATTAAGAAAGAAGCTTGTATTACCTTCAAAATATAATATCTGTAATCAAAGGGAATTCTTCTGTTAGAACAGCAAAGGCAAAGACTAATATCTTCTGGCTCGGAATTTTTCACTTTTTTAATTTTATACTTACTTTGTTCATAGTCTCCCTTAGTCTTCAATATTTAGGCAATGTTCAGTATGGAGTATGGATGACAATAAGTTCAGTATTGTTGTGGTTGGGTTACCTGGATTTTGGGATAGGAAATGGTTTGCGAAATAAACTTAGCGAAGCATTGGCAATTGAAAATAAAGAACTTGCCAAAAGATATGTGAGTACAGCGTATTGGGCGTTTAGTAAAATAGCTGTTATTGTAATTGTTTTATTAATTATTGTAAACCAATTTCTCGATTGGAATACAATTTTGAAAGCTCCTGAAGAATTGCACAATATATTAAAACCATTCATGACAATTGTTCTTTCTCTATTTGTTCTGCAAGTACTTTTAAAGCTAATTAATTCTGTCGTTAACGCTCATCAAAAGCCAGCTATAAATGGTTTGCTGACATTGGTTGTCAACGTGTTTTCAGTATTGGCAATTTTATTTTTATTAAAGTATGGGAATAATTCCTTTTTAGTTTTTGGTTTAACGGCTGTTCTTATTCCAATATTTGTTTTCATTCTGGCTACTATATTTTTATTTAAAAAAGAATTTAATAAAATATCTCCCGCAAAGGATTTCATTACCAAATCTTTATCAAAAAGTTTGACAAAAATCGGATACCAATTTTTTGTAATACAGGTTTCAGGATTAATCGTATTCACAGCCAACAACTTTATCATTACTCAATTATATGGTCCTGAAGAAGTAACTGTCTTTAATATTGCATATAGATATTTCTACTTTATTCCAATGGTCTTCTCTGTTTTACTGACACCTTTCTGGTCTGCCTTTACCGAGGCTTATATAAAAAAGGAAATGACATGGATAAAAAAGACACTTAAAACATTGCTTGCAATATGGTTGGGTTTTTCAATAATTACTTTATTGATGATAGTGTTTGCAGAATATTTTTATTCAATCTGGATAGGCAAAACAATAAAAATTCCTTTTGCATTATCATTAACAATGGGGATATTTACAATTGTATCTAACTGGAATAATGTGTTTGCGTATTTTTTAAATGGAATCGGAAAAATAAAATTGCAATACTATTCTTCAATTTTTACAGCAATTATTAATATTCCGCTTGCTATCTATTTTTCAAAAACAATGGAGCTGCAATCCACAGGAATTGTATTGGCAACCTGTTTGTGCCTTGTAATTGCTTCAGTCTGGGCTCCTGTTCAATGCAGAAAAATAATTAGAGGAACAGCTACTGGAATTTGGAATAAATGATGACAGTGATGAATTGTAAAATATGTTCAATGACTTCTAAAGAAGTTTTTGAACAAAAGATTTTAAGGAAATATAAGATTAAGTATTTTCAATGTTCAGAGTGCGGGTTTGTATTTACTGAAGAACCATTCTGGCTTAAGGAAGCGTATGATTCACCAATAAATGTTTCAGATACAGGATTACTGGAGAGAAATTATTTTTTTGCAAAAAAAACTTCATCTTTATTGCTTTCTTTTTTTGATTCAAAGAAAAAATTTCTTGATTATGCTGGCGGATTTGGAGTGTTTACACGACTTATGCGGGACAAGGGTCTTGATTTTTTTTGGTACGATCCTTTTTGTAAAAATCTTTTTGCACAAGGATTTGAACATAAAACACAAGAAAATAAAAGTTATGAACTCTTAACAGCATTTGAATCATTCGAGCATTTTAATAATCCTAAAGAAGAAGTTGAAAGAATGCTTAACTTGACGGATAACATTCTGTTTTCTACACACCTTATCGCAAGTCCAATTCCCGAACCAGGAAATTGGTGGTACTACAGCTTTGAAGGAGGGCAGCATATAGCTTTCTATACTAATAAAAGTCTTCATAAATTGGCTGAAACGTTCAACTTAAATTACTATTCCTATGGAGGATTACATTTATTTTCAAAAAAGAAGCTCAGTCAATTAAATCTTCACCTTGTAGCTTTATTAGAGAAATATGGTTTAATTAGAATCATAAAACCTGGTCTTAAAAGTAGAACACAGGATGATCAGAAATTCATAGAAACTTTGCAATCGACAAAATGAATATCTATTTTATTAAAGTTCGAAATTTTTTTCATTATATAATTTTTGTCATTATAGATTTAATTCTTCATCTCCGAAAAACAAAAGTTAAAAATAAAACTTTGTTAATAATAAGACTCGATGCCATAGGAGATTACATTTTAATCAGAAACTATTTTAAATTATTCAGAGAAGATGAAAAGTATAAACATTACAAAATAACTTTGTGTGGAAATTCAATATGGAAAGATATTGCTGAGGAAATGGATAAAGATGTATTTAATGAATTCATCTGGATGAATAGAAAAAAATTTCGTTCAAACATTATTTACAAATACAGGTTCTTAAAAAATATTAATAAGCGTGGATTTGAAACAGTTATAGATACAACATATTCAAGAGAGTTATTATTCGGCGATTCAATTGTCAGAGCGAGCAGAGCAATTAACAGGATTGGTTGTACAGGTTCGCTTGATAGTTATGCTTCATGGAAAAGAAAATTACTTACAGATTCGTATTACACAATACTATTCCCATCATTAAAAGAAAATCTTTTTGAGTTCGAAAGAAATCGCGAATTCTTTAGTTACCTTTTTAACAAAAAAATTGATCTGATTAAACCCGAATTGAACTCCGAAAAGATAAATCCATATATTAATTATGGAAATTACGTAGTCATATTCCCCGGGGCACAAAATGATTATAGAAAATGGAGTTCGGTAAATTACAGAGAGGTATGCAGCTTTTTATTAATGGAATCAGACTTTAAGATAATAGTTGCTGGTGCTGAAAGTGATTATGAAGCAGCACAGGAAATTTTAGTTGATTTATCATCAGAGAGGACAATAAACTTGGCGGGAAAAACGAATCTCTTACAACTTATCAGACTGATAGCTGATTCTAGATTTGTAATTAGCAATGATTCAGCGGCAGTTCATATTTCAGCAGCCACTAATGTACCTTTTATTTGCATCTCAAATGGTAATCACTTCGGCAGATTTCATCCATATCCCGCAAATATTTTTGATAAAGGAAATTATATTTATCCGGAAGAAATTATGAATAATCTTGATAGACCGGAAATGCTTAGCAGGGAATATCGTTTTTCTTCTGATCTTGATATAAATTCTATTTCTGCCGAACCGATAAAAAAAATGATTAAGAAAATTCTGGATATTAATAAATGAAAATCTCATCACTTATCATTGCAAAGAATGAAGAAAAAAATATTCGTTCCTGTATTGAGAGCCAGTTAAATTGTATTGATGAGATAATTATACTTGTTGATGATACTACAACTGACAAAACAGTGGAGATAATACAAAGTTTTCCACAGGTTAAATATGAACTTGTGAAGTGGAACGGATATTCCAGCACAAAGCAATCCGGACTTGAAAAAACGACTAGTGATTGGATTTTTTGGATTGATGCTGATGAATCGCTAACAGAAAATCTTTGTAAAGAAATTAATGATTTCAAAAAATCAACTCCTGTTTTTGATGCATATTCATTTCCAAGACGAGCATTTTTTCTTGGCAGATGGATTAGACATTGCGGCTGGTATCCCGGAAGAGTTACCAGACTGTTTAACAAAACAAAAGTTAAATTCAGTAGCAGCAAAGTACACGAACATCTTGTTATAGAAGGTGAGACCGGAAAATTTAAAAGCGATATAAATCATTTTACCGATCCTTCCTTATCGCATTACTTCGAAAAATTTAACCATTACACTTCGCTTGCATCGAGTGAAATGTTTGAACTGGGAAAAACTTTTAAAATATCGGATTTGATAATTCGACCAATGTTTATTTTTTTCAAAATGTATTTTTTACGGCTTGGTTTTCTGGATGGTGTGCCGGGATTTATATTATGTATGGCATCAGCTAACTATGTATTTGCCAAGTATGCAAAACTATGGGAACTGGATTACAGGAAAAAAAATTAGCTGTTAATGTAGGCTCTCCTTATAAATTCACGCTCTTCTTTGCTTAGCGAAATAAATTCTTCTTCCGAAACTTTTTCAACATCACCAAAGTATTGATTCTCTGCACTATCGTTCCAGCTTTTAAGCTTTACATTTTTAGATTCAACTACCGACAGCTTATCTACAATAATATTTCTGCCATCAACTTTTCCTTCAACAAGATATGGTCCCATTGAAAGAGTTTTTGCTGCATGGATTGAATAAGTCCTTGGGAACAACACTGCTTCAAAGGTGCCCGTTAAGTCTTCAAGCGAAAGGAATTTCATTATTTCTTTATTCTTTGTTCTTATTCTTTTTGAAGACATATACCATCCGAGCATTTTAACTTTTTTACCGTTAAATTTCTCCATTTGTGAAGAAGAAATTACTTTTTTCTGTTTCGCATATTCAGTAAAAAAATCCAGTGGATGATGCGATACCATATAATCAAAAATTTCAAGTTCCATTAAACATTTTTGTTCAATAGAAAAATCTGTTTCGTTTTGAATTTTTTCTTCTAAAGAAAATGACTCATTAATAAAAAGGTTATTGTAATTAGCGTCAAGGATTTTCCTGTGTTTAACATAAACGTCAAGCAGTCGCAGCAATGTTTGTCGTGGTTTGTTAAAACAATCCATCGCCCCTGATTTGATTAATATCTCCGATGTTTCATAACCGGTTTTTGTTCTTACAAGAAAATCTGCAAGTGAAACATATTTACCGTTGTCGTTTCGTTCTTCAATAATTTTATCAATAACGTCTTCGGGTAAATTTTTTATAGCCATAAAACCAATACGGATTGAGTCGTTGTTACCTATGTAATTATATTCGCTTTCGTTGATGCAAGGAAGTTTTACCGTCAGACCAAGTCTTTTGCATTCCTGTATATAAACAGCGGGACTGTAAAAACCGCCGCGGTTGTTTAAAACGCCAGCCATAAATTCTGCCGGATAATGAGCTTTAAGATATGCAACCTGAAAAGAAAGCAAAGCAAATGAAGCACTGTGTGCTTTACAAAAAGCATATCCTGCAAACGATTCTACCTGTCTCCACAGTTCTTTTGTAACTTCCTCCGAGTAATGTTTAACCTCAATGCAAGAGTTGAAAAACCTGTCTTTCAGTTTGTTCATTTCTTTATGTGAACGCATTTTGCCGCTCATTGCTCTTCGCAAAAAATCAGATTCTTCCAGAGTTAAACCAGCAATTTTATTTGCAACTTTAATTACGTCTTCCTGGTAAATCATTACACCATAAGTATCACCAAGCACTTCTTCCATCTCGGGAATAAGGTATTTTCTTTTTGAAGGATCTTTGTGGCGAGCAATAAACTCCTGCATCATTCCGCTTTCGGCAACACCGGGACGTATTATAGAACTTGCAGCAGTAAGCATTTCAAAATCTTCTACGTTTAATTGTTTAAGAAGATTACGCATTCCCGGCGATTCAATATAAAAACACCCTATTGTTCTTCCTTCACGGATAAGTTTTTTTGTTGGCTCATCATTAAAAAGCATTTCATAATCATAAATATCAAAACCAACTTTTTCAACCTTTCTTTCTATCGGCGGAAAAAGAGAAAAAATTCTGGTGCTGTTTGTTGTTTTGGTGGTTGTCTTTTTCATTTTATTGTTTATTGGCTTAATGAAAAATAATTCAAAGCCCTATCAAATTCAAGAATATATTTTAACCAATATTGTATTAATCATATTGATTACAAAAATCTGGTTACATTAACAATTTTGTTTTTTTTCTAAGGGAAAAATCTTTGCAGTATTTTGTCCGGGTTTTTCTTTTTTTAAACTTTTCATCGTATCCCTCAAGACACCTAAAGAACGTTGGCTGAGAAGATCAATTTTTATTAATCCCAGATCTTCAATTGAATACATATCGGGTTGAGTAATAATTAAACCAAGTCCTTTGTTACTTGCGTATTCCAGAGCTGTGTAATCAGTAACTGGTGTTGGAGTAATAATAATTCCGCTTGGGTGAATACTTAAGTGCCTTGGAAAATTTGCAAGTCGTGATGCAATATCAATTATACTTTTCCACGGTTCAGAATTTAATTTGAGCATTTTTGATTCGGGAAATTTTTCTGCAACATTTGGAAGATTGCGAGCATCAGTCCATGGAATAAATTTACTTATTTCAGAAATTTCAGAATCCGAAATACCAAAAACTTTTGCGGTTTCTCTAAAAGCAGATTTTGCTCTAAACGTGTTGGTAGTTGAAATCATTGCAACTTTATCATAACCAAATTTTTCAAAAACAAATTTTACAAGTTCATCACGTTCCCGCCAGGAAAAATCGAGGTCGATATCAGGAGGCGAAGACCTCCCTCTGTTCAAAAAACGTTCGAAATAAAGATGATGTTTTATTGGATCAACATTTACAAATCCAAGACAATAAGCAACAAGACTATTGGCAGAAGAGCCGCGTCCAATCATCATCATACCACGTCTTTTTGCTTCACGAACTATTTCCCACACAACTAAAAAATAATCTGAAAAGTTTAATTCATCTATAACCGAGAGTTCATATTGTAATCTGTCAGTTAATTCTTTTGTAATCTTATTATATTTTTCCTTTAACCCTTTGAAAGCAAGTTCCCACAAAAATGAAAAAGAAGTTTGTCCTGCCGGAGGTGAATATTGCGGAAATTTTGTTCTGCCTGGTTCAAGATCGACATCACAATTAGAGCAGATGAGGCTTAGATTGTTCATAGCTCCGGGAATTTTTTTCCAAGTATTGATTAATTCGTTCGGCTCTTTGAAATAAAATTCTTCATCTGCCAGATCATCGGGCTGTAGATTTGCAATCGTTGTTCTGTTTTTTATTGCTGTTACAACTTTGTGCAAAATAAAATCATCTTTGTTCAGCATAAAAACCGGATGCGATGGAACAAGTCCAATATTATTTTCATTTGCGAATTCATATAAACTTCTGTTTTTCTTCTTTTTTGAAGGAAGAACAATAAGCTCTGCAAAAATGTTTTTATAATGAGGAATATTTTTTAATAAATTTATTGAAGGAGTGATAATGAATAGATTACTGAATTCGGTTTGTAATTCTTTAAACAAAGAAAAATCTTCTTTCAACTGTCTGGCAGTAATTAACTTGCAAAGTTCAGAATAACCTTTGTTGTTTTTTGCAAGAAAAACCGCATAAGTATTCTCATCGGTTGGTTCATCAATTAAACTGCCCAATATTGGCTTTATAGAGGCATCTTTTGCTGTCTTGTAAAATTTGATAAGTCCATGCATACCATTTTTATCGGTAAGAGAAAGATGCCGCAGATTATATTGACTGGCTTTCTCTATCAGACTTTCAACAGGAATAGTTCCTGATAGGAATGAATAATTTGAATGTATATGAAGCGAATACATTAAAAACGCACAGAATTTTAGTTTAAAATTTTATTTGATTAACAAAAACTTAATACAACTTAAAATGATATAAAAGTTAATATTTAAGAAAAGTTGGTGTTTTAATTTTTAAGAAATAACTAAGTAGAAAATGAGTTTTGTTTGTTTAATAGTGTTAAGCGATATTTAAAATAAAAAAATGGAATTTCATGAAGACAGTATTATTTTTTTTAAGTATTTCACTGATGATAACTTATTCACAATCTCTTGAAACACGTTACTCTGATTACGGTGATATTGTAATAGCCAAACTTGGCACAGCTCCTTTTCCACATCCTAAGAGAGAGAACGGACACACATACAATAATCAGTCTTTTCCATCTTACGAACATTATTCAGACAGTACAGTTGTAATGTTTATTCCAAAGGGATATTTCATTACAGGTTCAGTTGATCTGGTAATATATTTTCATGGATGGTGGAATAATGTGGATAGTGCATTAAACCAATTTAAGTTGATTGAACAATTTAGTAGAAGCAAGAAAAATGCAATATTTGTTTTTCCTGAAGGACCAAAAAATTCTCCCGATTCTTTTGGAGGAAAGCTTGAAGATAGTGCTGGTTTAAGAATTTTCATTAATGAAGTTATGAAAACTTTACAGGAGAATGGGAAAATTAAAAAAAGAAAATTGGGACAGGTGATATTAGCAGGACATAGTGGAGCGTATAGAGTTATGGCATTTTCTTTAATGCGCAGTGGAATTCCTGAGTATGTTAAAGAAGTATATTTGTTTGACGCTTTGTATGGTCAGTTAGAAAAATACGTTTACTGGTTCGATCATTTTAATGGAAAGTTAATAAATATTTTTACCGATGATGGCGGGACAAAAGAGCAATCAGAAATTTTAATGGATGATTTAAAAGGATGGGGCATTCCTTATTTCTATAATACAGAAGATGAAATTAATCCGGATGATTTGAAAAATAATAAATTAATTTTTATACATTCAAAACTTGGACATAATGATGTAATTTCTAAAAAAGAACAATTCTTGCAGTTTCTGAATTCAAGTTGTTTGAATGATATTCCGGTATTCAAATGATTTAATAGTAATTAATCTTCACCAAGTTCAAATTCTTTTTGTGCAGTGATAATTTGCTTGCTATTCAAGTCTTCTATGTTAAAAATAATTTTGTACTTGCCGACAGAATACGTTGAGTCAAGTTCAAACTGAGCTTCAACAGGTAGATCAAGAAATTTTTCGCCGCTTTTTTTCTCGAGTTTATTTTTGAAAATTTCTTTTACCAGTTTTCCGTCAGGTTTTTCTAAATCAATTTTATAATTAATAGAAGCAGAAAATTTTCCGGCAGATTCATTCTGAGTAAATCCTTTGATTCTTATTGATGCATTAACTTCCCATCCATCGCCAAGATCATATGCAAAGGCTTCCGGACTGAATGCTTGTAGTTTTGTGCTTTCTTTTGGATTACATCCTAAAAAGAGAATAGTAACTAAAAACAAACTTGTCGCAAAAAGAAATTTCATATCAACTCCTTTAAATTAAAAAGACGGGAAAGTATCCCGTCTTAATTTTTTATTATCCGTTTTTTTGTTGAAATTCTTTCATGAACTTCACTAATTCTTCAACGCCTTTTTTAGGGAAAGCATTGTAAATTGAAGCTCTTAAACCGCCAACAGAACGATGTCCCTTTAATCCAACCATACCAGCTTTTGAGGCTTCACTTGCAAATTTAGCTTCGAGCTCTTCGTTGGGCATTCGCCATGTTACATTCATCAATGAACGACAATCTTTTTCAGCATGTCCTTTATAGTAACCATTGCTGTTATCAATAGCATCATAAAGTATTTTTGCTTTCTCAAGATTTAACTTGTACATTTCATCCAAGCCACCTTTTTTAAGAAGGTGTTTTGCGACAAGATCAATTATGTAAATTCCAAAAGTATTTGGAGTGTTATACAGGGAATTATTTTCAACCTGAACTTTATAGTTTAACATTGTGTGTAATGTATCCTGGCTTTTTGCAACCATATCTTTTCTTATGATAACAAGTACAACTCCTGAAGGTCCAATATTTTTTTGAGCGCCTGCATAGATCAAAGCATATTTGTTTACATCAATTTTTTTATGAAGTATATCAGATGATGCATCACAAACTAAAGGAACATTCCCGACTTCAGGTTCAGTCATCCATTCAACACCATGAATTGTTTCATTTGAAGTAAAATGAACATAAGCCGCGTCTGGATTTAATTTTATTTCTTCTGGTTTAGGAAGTCGTTTGTAATTTTCTGCTTTTGTCGGATTAATAACGTTTACAGTTCCAACTTTCTTTGCTTCTTTAACAGCTTTTTCAGACCAGCTTCCTGTAACAATATAATCCGCATTGTTTTGTGGAGGCATCAAGTTCATTGGAATCATTGAAAATTGAAGGCTTGCACCGCCCTGTAAAAAGAGAATTTCATAATTGTCATTAATGTCAAGCAATTGTTTTATGCCGTTTTTTGCACTTGCAAGAATCTCTTCAAATTTTTTTGAACGATGACTCATTTCAAGTATTGACATTCCCTGTCCGGGAAGAATAAATAAATTTTCCTGTGCTTCCTTAAGTACTTCTTCAGGAAGAATTGCAGGACCAGCATTAAAATTAAAAACACGGTTTTCCATATTAATTCCTTTTGTTAAAAATTAAATAAAGTTCTGTATCAAAATTAAATAAAATTATAGAACTTTCTGAAGAGTAAAATAAAAAGTTGTTCCCATATTTAATTGGCTTTCAACCCAGATTCTTCCACCTTGTTTTTCTACCAATTCTTTACAAAGAATTAATCCCAACCCTGTCCCAATTTCTCTGCTTGTGCCAGGTGTTGTAAATTTAATGTCAAGTCTGAATAGTTTGGGTATATCCTCGGGATCGATTCCAACACCATTATCTTTCACTGAAATAATTACTTCAGTCTCAGTTTCTTTTGCATCAATTTCAATTTTACCTTTTTCGCGCGTGAATTTAATAGCATTGCTGATTAAATTGTTTAACGTTGATTGAAGCATATTTTGGTCAGCTTGAACCTTGATTGAACTGTCAGAGTTGTTTACAAGTTCAATCTCTTTCTGTATTGCAGCATGTTTTTGTAAACTGAAAACAAATCTGATTGAATCATATAAAGTTATAGGCTTTAAAGTGATACCTGAAGTTTTTGATCTTACACGAGACCATTCAAGCAGATTTTCGATGAGTTCAAAAACATTTTTCACTCCATCTCTCATTCTTTTGATAAACGTCTTCTTTTCTTCTTCAGAGATGTTTTCAAAATCTTCGTGAAGAATTTGCGATAAACCAATCAAACCCTGAAAAGGACTTCTGAGGTCGTGTGCAATAATCGAAAAGAATTTATCTTTTAAGCTATTTGCTTCCAATAGTTTATTGTTTTGTTGAGCAATTTCTTTATTCTTTTCTTCGAGTTCTGATTTTAGTTTTTTTATTATTCTGTAACGGAAAGAAACATAAACAGCAAATGCAATGATTAAAAGAACAAGTAAGATTAATGAATATATCTGTATTTCCTGATTTTCAAGTTGCAGTTTTTGAATTTCTTGTGACTTTTTTAATAGTCCTATTTCTTGTTCTTTCGTTTCCGATTCATAGATAACCTGAAGTTCTATAAGTTTGTCTTTATTCTCATTTCTGAGTACAACATCATTATAACTTGCATATTTTTTAAAATACTCGAATGCTTTATGTACATTTCCCTGCTTTTCGTACAGTTCATAGAGTTTATAATAACCCTTCTGTACAGCGTCAGACAAATTATTTTGTTTTGCTAACTCAATTTGTCTTGTGAAAATTTCTTTGGCTTTTTCATAATTGTTCTCTTTCAGATAAACATTTCCAATGCTAAGAAGACTAATTGAAATACCAAAAGCATCTTTTATCTCTTCCCGTAATCTTAAACTACTTTCGAAATACTCCATCGCTTTGGAATTATTTCCCATTTGGAAATAAATATTGCCAATGTCATTATAGGAGTAGGCGATACCATTTACATCCCCTGATTCTTCTTTAACTTTAACTCCTTTTAATTGGTAATCGAGAGAAGTGTTATAATCTCCAAGTTTCAGATAAGTTGTCCCTATGTTGTTCAATGCTCTGCCAAGAGCATATTTATCATTTAAACGAGTTGCAATTTCAATTGTAGAGCGTGAATAATACAGAGCCTGCTCATAATTGCCTAGTTCATTATAAATATATGCGATATTATTTTGTGTTATTGCAAGTTCATATTCGTTTTTTAGTTTGCTTTTTAACTTCAAACTTTTTTCAAAGAAGTTTAATGCAGAAACATATTCGCCCCATTTCCAGAAGATTAAACCTATATAATTAAGAGAACGGGCAATCTCCGATTGATTATCGACTGTTCTTGCCGCATTAATTGCTCTTCTATAAAACCCGAAAGACTTTTTCAAGTCGCTTTGTTTCCAGGCAATTAAACCCCAATTATTAAGAGTAGAAGCTACTTCAGATGAATCTCCCATTTCCATAGAAAGTCTATATGCAATTGAATATATACTGTCTGCCTGCTTGAGAGAATTTTTTAAGTAATAGTAAAATCCAATATTTCTTAAAGCTTCAACCTTTGCATTCATGTCTCCCAATTCATTTGCTAATAATAATTGTTCTTCAGAAGTTTTATATGAGAGATCAACATTTTTATGCTGGTAATGGATAGTAAGTGCATTCAGAATTTCAATGCGTTTTTTACCCTTAGCAGTTGTTAACCCCTGCTCTAATTTTTTAACTTCTTCCTGTGGATAGTTTTCAATAGAAAAAACAAAAAGGAAGAATATTAATAATGTTTTTTTAGCATTCAATACTGATAAATCAATAACAATTAATTTTAAAGTAAATATGGTAAACCAGGTTTAAATTGTATGAGTAAGTAAACCATCTCTTAACTTGGGTTCAAACCATGTTGATTTAGGCGGCATAATTTCTCCCGCATCCGAAATCCTCATTAAATCGGATACTGATACCGGGTATAAAGAAAAAGCCACTTTTCCATAATTATTATCGACAAGTTTTTCCAATTCTTTTGTCCCTCTTATTCCTCCTACAAAATCTATTCTTTTGTTTGTTCTTGGATCGTCTATTCCAAGTACAGGGTTTAAAAGAAAATTTTGTAAAATGCTTACATCAAGATTTTCTGAAACCGAAGTTGCAAGAGTTAAACTTGCAAGTACAGAATCTTTAACTTTTAATAAATACCATTCACCATCGATGTACATTCCAAAATTTTTTTGAACAGATGGTTCTTTTATCTGCGTTTTTTCTACTACAAATTTTTCAGAGATTTCATTTAAAAATTCTTCCTTTGTTTTACCATTTAAATCCTTTACAACTCTGTTATAAGAAAGAATTTTTAATTGTTCTGCAGGAAATAGTACGGCAATAAAATAATTATATTCTTCTGTGCCATTATGGTTGGGGTTATTCTTTCTGAATTCTTCTCTTGCCCTTGAGGCGCTTTTTGCTCTGTGATGACCATCTGCAATATAGAGTTTATCTACATTCTTAATCTCATTGATAATAATTTCATTATACTCGTCCGGTAAAATCCAAACAGTATGCTGTATTCCATCACTTGCTGTAAAATCATAGAGAGGTATATCTTTGGTTAAAACCTGCTCAACAATTTCATTTACTTTTTGAACACCTTTATATGTTAAAAATACTACTCCTGTCTGAGTCCTGGTTGTAATAATATGTTTTGTTCTGTCGTCTTCTTTATCTTTCCTTGTTTTTTCATGTTTTAGTATTACATCGTTATCATAATCATCAACGGAAAATGTAGCTGTGATTCCTGTTTGAGCTCTTCCATCCATAATAAGTCTGTAAAGATAAAAATGAGGAGTATTGTCTGTAACAAGAGGAGCTTCTCTGGTTATTCTTTCTAAATTACTTTTTGCTTTTTGATAAACTTCATCTGAATAATGATCTACAGAATCCGGCAATTCAATTTCTGATCGGGTAATTCTTAAAAAGCTGTTAGGGAAATTCTTTGCAGCCATTTTAGCTTCTTCGGTATTAACTACATCATAAGGAACACTTGCTACAAGGTGAGCAACTTTTTTTTCGGGACGCAATGCTTTGAAAGGACGAATAACCGCCATTTAATATCTCCTAAAAAATTTTATAATTTCTATTGCAATATTCGGAAATTTTTTAACAATAATCCATTCTTTGCAGTTTATTAGAACTTTTTTATCAATACTAAATTCAATATATTTTGAATGAAATTATGAAGATTTACAATTACCTTTTAAATATTATTGCTCAAAAAGGAGCTGCATTTTTTATCCTGATAGACCCGGATAAAATGAATGAAAAAAAGATACCTGAGTTTACTCAACACTGTTATGCAATTGGTGTTGATGGATTTTTAATTGGAGGAAGTCTTTTAATGAATGGTGATTTCCAATCATTTCTTAAAACATTCAAATCTCATTCAAAACTACCTGTAATTATATTTCCGGGCGGAGTTGAACAGGTTTCTTCTTATGCAGATGCAATTTTATATTTATCTGTAATTAGTGGAAGAAATCCGGAACATTTGATTGGCAAGCATGTTCTTTCTGCCCCAATGATAAAAAAGGTTGGTATAGAACCAATTTCAACAGGTTATATGCTTATTGAATCAGGTCGCAGAACAACGGTAGAATATTTTACTGGAAGCAATTCTATTCCAAGAAACAAAACAGATATTGCGGTTGCCACTGCTCTTGCGGGCGAATATTTAGGAATGAAATTGATATATCTTGAAGCAGGTTCCGGAGCAGATGAAACAGTGCCTTTCGAAATGATAAAAAAGGTCTCAGAAAATTGTAGCGTTCCTATTGTTGTAGGCGGTGGAATCAGAAATCCTTCAACCGCTTTACGAATGGTGCAGAATGGAGCTAAAATTGTTGTAACCGGCAACCATTTTGAAGACGAAAATAACTGGTCTTTACTAAAAGAATTTGCAGATTCTATTCACAAACAAGTAACCATTTAACAATTTATCAAGGTTGAAATTGGATAAACAAAAATTTATAAACGAATCTCTTATTGAAAGTTCTGAAACAAAATTAAAAATTAAAGAACAAAACTCTGAAGATATAATTAATGCAACAAAATTATTGGTCTCATCTTTCAGCAGTGAAAAGAAATTATTATTATGCGGTAATGGCGGCAGTGCTGCAGATTGCCAGCATATAGCTGCCGAGTTTGTAATTCGTTTAAGTCATAATCTTCAACGTCCTGCAATGCCAGCAATTGCCATAACTACCGACACATCTAATCTTACCGCAGGTGGAAATGATATTGGTTTTGAAAATGTTTTTGCCAGAACGATTGAAGGACTTGGAAATGAAGGAGATGTTCTAATTGCTATATCAACAAGTGGAAACTCACCAAATATTCTTAAAGCTGTCGAAATGGCTCACCAGAAAAAGATGAAAGTAATTGGTTTTCTTGGTGGAAGCGGTGGTAAACTTAAGCCAATGGTTGATCTTCCAATAGTAATTCCTTCTTCCAATACTCAAAGAATACAGGAAGGACATATTACTATTGCTCATATTATTTGTGAGCTGGTTGAAAATGAATTGTTTGGTTAATATTATTCTCTCCTAAAAAGTATGGAACAATTTTATTTTGATGTTCTGGTTATTGGTGGTGGAACGAGCGGTTCTGCTGCCGGAATTCAATCTGCACGCCTTGGTGCTAAAACTTTGATTATAGAAGATACTCCCTGGCTTGGCGGTATGATTACTTCAGCTGGTGTCTCTGCATTTGATGGAAACAAGTATGCATTGGGTGGAGGAATCTTCGGAGAACTTAGAAAAAAAATTGAAGATTATTACGGCGGTCCCGAAAGAACTTTTACAGGCTGGATTAGTCTTACCTGTTTTGAACCAAAAATAGGAAAAGAATTTCTTCATCAAATTGCGAATGAAGAAAAAGATTTAACAATTTGGTTCGAAAGCCATCTTCTCAAAGTTCTTAAAAAAGGTCAAAGAATTACCGGTGCAATTATTAAAAGAAATGATGACATAATTGTACAAGTAAATTCAAAAATTATGATTGAAGCAACAGAGTTTGGTGATGTTCTTAAATTTGCAGAGATTCCTTACCGATTGGGTAGAGATAGCAAAGCCGATACTGGTGAACCAGATGCACCTGAAAAAGAAGATGATATTGTACAGGATATGACTTATTGTGCGATTCTTAAAAAATATGAAGATAAAGCTCCACTTGTAAAGAAACCTATTTCTTATAATCCGTTGTTATTTAAAAATTCAACCGCAATTGATTCAGATACCAATGATGAAAGTCTTTTAAATCATAAACTTCATTCATGGGAAAGCTTTATAACATATGCATCACTTCCAAGTGATAAATATTTATTGAACTGGCCATTCAGAGCGAATGATTACCCAACTAATCTTGAAGTATATGAGAATTTTTCTGCAAGACCTTTGCACTTTATAAAAGCCAAAGAACATACACTTGCTTATGTTTATTATATTCAAAATGAGCTTGGACATCCTGAATGGGGTCTGGCTGAAGATGAATTTGGTACTGAAGATCATCTCCCGTTTATTCCCTATGTTAGAGAAAGCAGAAGAGGAAAAGGAATTTATTTAATGACAGAGAAGGACGTTGTTGTTGCAGAAAATTCTTTCCGTCCATTGTTAAGAAAAGACAGCATTGCTGTGGGTGATTATTTTCTCGATCATCATCATTCTCTTTTTCATCAACCACCGGGTAAAAGACTAATTGAAAATCTTCCTGCAAATGCTCCATTTCAGGTACCTTTTGGTTCATTAATTCCTCAGGATATTGATGGATTAATTCTTGCTGAAAAAAGCATTTCTGTTTCTCATATTGTAAACGGCTGTACAAGACTTCAACCAATTGTAATGCTGATTGGACAAGCTGCTGGTGTTATAGCTGCATTGGCTGTTAAAGAAAATATTCAACCAGTTGAAGTGAACATTGCCAGTGTTCAGGAGGCATTATTGAATGCTGGTTGTCAACTATTTCCATACAGAGATGTCTGGAAAACAGACACTCTTTTTGAAGTTACGCAAAAACTTGCATTGCTTGGCATTTATATAGATGATGGAGATTTTTCATTTAGTTCAGATAAGATGGTTGCAAGTAGTGAGATAGCTAAATGGTTTAAAAATTACAGTATCGAACCATTTGTTATTGAAGAATTTGAAAAACAAACTCTTGGACTTAAACGCACAGAAGCTTTTAACTTAATTTATAAATTGTTGTACAAAAAAAATCCTTTAAGGAAGTTATAATGAAAAAAATATTGTTGCTCTTAATTTTAATTTATACTTATACTTTTTCTCAAACAATAAATCATGAATATTTTGCCAAAGAGAGAGAATTATATTTCAAATTCAAACTTGCTTCAAGGGAAGATTTAAATTTACTCTCAAAAATTATTTCTATAGATAAAGTTAAAAACGATTCTGTTTATGCTTATGCAAATGAAAATGAGTTTAATAATCTAATGACAGTTGGTTACACTAATTATATTGTCTTACCTCACCCTGGAGATGTCCCTGATGTAAAGATGAGTTCCGATGTTAATGAATTACTTGGTTGGGATTCTTATCCAACATACGATGCTTATGTCCAAATGATGAACCAGTTTCAAACTTCATATCCCAATATTTGTAAATTGGTTGATGCTGGTACAACTGTACAGGGAAGAAAAATACTATTCTGTAAAATATCTGATAATGTAAATCAGAGCGAAGCCGAACCGCAGGTAATGCTTTCTTCAACAATGCACGGAGATGAAGCAACGGGTTTTATTTTAATGCTAAGATTAATTGATTCACTGCTTACATCATATGGTAATGACCCAAGAATAACGAATATGATTAACAATATTGAAATTTGGATTAATCCGAATACAAATCCCGATGGCACTTATTATGGTGGTAATAATACTGTAAGCAATGCAAGAAGATATAATGGAAACAGTATAGATGTTAATAGAAATTTTCCAGATCCAGCAGCGGGAAATCATCCCGATGGAAATGCGTGGCAGCCAGAAACAATAGCAATGATGAATCTTGGTCAATCAAAACGATTTGTTTTATCTGCTAATATTCACGGTGGTGCAGAAGTGATGAATTATCCATGGGATACATGGTCAAGGCTTCATTCTGATGATGCATGGTTTATCTATGCTTCCAAATGTTATGTGGATACGGTTCATAAATTTTCTCCTTCAACTTACATGGATGATCTTTATGGTTATCCAAATATTCCGGGCATTACAAACGGTTATGCCTGGTACACTATCACCGGAGGAAAACAGGATTATTTTACATATTTCTTGCGAGGACGAGAAATAACAATTGAAATTTCTAATACCAAACTTCCTGCAGGTTCTCAATTGCCAATTTATTGGAATTATAACAGAAGATCTTTTCTTGATTTTATTGAGAAGTGTTTATATGGAATTAAAGGAGTTGTAACTGATCAGTTTGGAAACCCTGTTAAGGCAAAAATAACTGTGATTGGAAATGACTTTGATAACTCTGAAATCTTTTCAGATTCTCTTACAGGTCATTATGTGAGAATGATAAAACCCGGCACATATAGTCTAAAATTTGAAGCTAATAACTGTATTACACAAATTGTTGATAATGTTTCAACGTCATATTTTACAACTACACTGCTCAATATTCAACTAATTTCATCAATTCCTGTTGAACTTGTTTCTTTTAATGCATCTGTTGTTAATAATAAAGTTGATTTGAACTGGAGTACATTTACTGAAAAAAATAATAAAGGATTTGAAATACAAAAGACAACTACAAATAATAATTGGAAGACAATAGCATTTATTAATGGTAATGGAACGACTACAGAAAAGCATAATTATTCTTTTCGCGATGAAGAAACCTTTACGGGAAAATGTTCTTATCGTTTAAAGCAAATAGATTATAACGGCTCATATCAATATTCACAGGTTGTTGAAGTTGATGCAAATAATAACAATTTTGTTCTTGAGCAAAATTACCCCAATCCATTCAATCCCGAGACTAGAATTAATTTTTCACTTCCTGTTCAAAGTTTTGTATCATTAAAAATATTTGATGTGCTTGGGAATGAGATTGTAACTCTTGTAAACAGTGTTATGGAAAGGGGTAGTCATAGTATTTGTTTTAATGCCAACGACTTAAGCAGTGGAGTTTATTTTTACGAACTCAAAGCAAATAATTTCATTAAAAAATTAAAAATGCTTTTAACAAAATAACTTCAATGCAAAATTGGTGAAAGTTAAATTATTTTAATATAGAAAAAGATAATGGATATTTTTCAAAAAGGAACTAACAGCAGATTTATTTACTTTTAGTTTCTTTCTTCTCTTTTGTTTCTTTTTTTGTACTGCTATCTGGAATTGAATTTTCTTTTTTTGCAGGAGCTTTATAATCAGTTTGGTAAAATCCCGTACCTTTAAAGATGGGACCAACTCCTGCTCCAATAAGCCTTTTTAATTCTCCTCCGCATTGTGGACATTCTTTAAATGGTTCATCAGTCATTGACTGGAAGAACTCAAATGTTTCCTGACAATCAAGGCATTTATATTCGTAAGTAGGCATAATTATTCTTAATTATTTAATTATCTATTGCAAAAATAATGAAAATGATGAAAATTTTCTATAACTTTGAGCACACAATTTGTTTGTATTTATAAAGCAAAGAAAGATGAGACAAAAAACAAAAAATATAATGCTATTTACAATTATGTTGATGGCAATTACATTAAGCGGTTGTTTAAACTATGAACAGGAAGTAAGTCTTTATCCTGATGGTTCAGGTACTATGAAAATACATTACTGGATAAAAATTCAGGATACAACAAAGTCTGTATTAATAAATAATATTGGTTTGTTCAATATAGATTCTGTTCGCTCTGAATTTGTTTCGCCCTATTTCACGCTTGAAAATGCTGAAGTGTTTTCTGATACAACAGATTCTACCACTCATACAAAAATTGAAATATCTTTTAGTAGTATTGATTCATTAAACAACACAAAACAATTCAGCGAATCTAATTTTCTTTTACAGGATGGAGCCGAAGGACAAAAAATATTTTCACAATTTATTGCTCCTGTTGCAACCGGCTTTGGAATGAATGGTGAAGATTTTTATGTCACTTACATTTATGATTTTCCGGGCGAGATAATAACGCACAATGCAACAAATGTGTCAGAGAAGAAATTAATCTGGAAATATTCGCTTGAAGAAATTGGCAAGGGGAAAACAATCTCTGTTACTTACAGACCATATAAATTGAAAGAAACTCCGAACTGGATTTTAGTTCTGACCGGAATTGTTCTTTTGGTTGTAATCTTTTATTTGCTTAAGAAAAAAAGATAGAATCACACTTTTTACATTTGATTTTTCAAAAGAATATTTGCTTGTTCGGAAATCTTTATTGCTTCTTTCTTTGTAGCAAGCTCACCGCCGCTTACACCAAACCAGTGTTCAGAGGTTACTCGCAATACCATTAATATCCAGCTTTTTTTAATCATATACATTGATTGAGAACTGTTAGAATACCATCGGAAATTAAAAGATTTTGATGAATTGTCCATGCATGAAAAAGATTTTATCATATTTGCATCACATTCAAATCCAACTATTCCTTTATTACTTCTCCAACACCAGAGAGTATTTGTTTTCCAGTCAAAGCCAAGTCTAAACTCATGTCTGCCCAATGCTCTAAGAGGGAAAATTAACAACAGGATAAGAAAGCCAATTAGAAAAAATATTGGTGCATATTCGGCATCCTGCTTTTCGCCGAGTACAGCTAATCCGACAAAAAATAAAAAAAAGCTAACTGAAATTGGAAACCAGTAAGTAAATTCTTTCCATCCTGAACTTTTCCATACCTTCATTGATATCTGAGGAGAGTTAAAACTTGTATCAATGTTTTTGAAATTTACTTTTTCTCTGTCGGTTGGTGTAATTTCTTTTTTAAAAGCTGGAATTTTCCCTTCTTTTTCTCTTACTTCTTTAAGTTTTTCGCGTTTATCAATTTTAATTTCACCAAATACATATTTGGCAGCATCCTTAGGTGAAATTTCAGTATTTGTTTCGTTGAGAACAAGTTTTCCGTTTGACGATGAAAATGTTGTTATAACTTTTTCAGAATCTTCAATGATAATATTAGGATAACAAAAATCATCATCCTCTTTTATGGTTGGGAAATTTATTTTTTCTACTTTTT
>CAZQSR010000017.1:0-30371 GCA_964596145.1 uncultured Ignavibacteriaceae bacterium | reverse complement strand
ATGTTATGATTAATGGTTATCTCTTTTCGATAATTCCAGTTAATATTCCACCAGGGATCTGCTGGATCTGAACTTACTAATGGAGTAAAAAATAATGTTCCTGATAACAATATTATTGTAATGTAGATGACAGCGGCCTTTTTTTGAAAATTCTTTTTTATCATGCTATTATTTCCCCCATATCATTCTTGATATTAGATATCAAAAACGTCACTCATTTTGATATTACTACTGTTAGATATTGAGTAACTTTGATACCGGAAACCTTAGATAGATATTTATTGACTTTCTATAATGATGATTATTTTATTGTTATTTAAATATATCTATTTAACATTTAAAATATATTTTATATAATTATTATTTCCTCTATCCATAATTTTAACAGTAAATTAATAATATGCTTAGGAATATCTGGATTTAAATCTTGGTTGAATATCATGCTTATCTCCATAATAGTTGGTACCCGCCCAGAAATAATAAAAATGTCACCAATTGTTCGTGAATGCGATAAATTAAATATAAACTATTTTATTTTACATACCGGTCAACATTACTCATATCATATGGATCGTGTTTTCTTTGAACAGCTAGATTTACCACAGCCAAAGTATAATCTTAATATTGGTTCTTGTTCTCATGCTGAGCAGACTGCAAAAATACTTGTTGGTATGGAAAAAATTTTCAAAAAAGAGAAACCAAGTGTAGTGTTAGTTGAAGGTGATACAAATACCGTTCTTGCTAGCGCTCTAACTGCTACGAAATTATTTATCAAAGTAGGTCATATTGAAGCGGGTTTGCGTAGTTATGATAGATCTATGCCTGAAGAAACCAACCGGGTGCTTACCGATCATTGTTCGGATTTTTTATTTGCCCCGACAGAAAAATCAAGAAAGATACTTCTGAATGAAGGGATTCCTAACGAAAAGATTTTTGTTACTGGAAATACTATTGTCGATGCTGTTAATCAAAATATTAAAATTGCAGAAAAAAAAGTAAATATTATAAATCAATTACGATTAAAAAAGCATCAATATTTTTTAGTAACAGCACACAGACAAGAAAATGTTGATAATAAGGTACGTTTTTCTCAAATGATTGAAGGAGTAATACAGTTACATAAAAGATATGAAATTCCCGTCGTTTTTCCTATTCATCCTCGCTCTTTTTCTAAATTACAGGAGTTTCAAATAAATCATAATGGAATTATTCTGATAGAACCTGTTGATTTTCTTAGTTTTTTACAACTCGAGAAAAATGCAAAAGTAATTCTCACAGATTCTGGAGGAGTACAAGAAGAAAGTTGTATATTAGGTACACCCTGTGTAACCATACGTGACAATACAGAACGACCAGAAACATTAGAAGTTGGATCGAATATTCTTGCTGGTACGGATCCTAAAAAAATATTAGAATGTGTTTCACTTATGTACGAAAATAATAAAAAGTGGATGAATCCTTTCGGTTCCGGAAAAGCAGGTGAACATATTATTAAAATACTCAAAGAGATTGTAACATGAAGATATGTGTTTTAGGGCTTGGTTATATCGGGCTTCCTACATCATTGTTGTTAGCAAATGCTGGTAATAAAGTTGTTGGTATTGACATCAATAACACTGTAATTGAAAAACTTAATAGAAACACACTTCCTTTTAAGGAACCTGGTTTAAAATATCTTTTTAAAAAAGCAAAAAAAAATTTTCATGCAAGTCATGAAATACAACAATCAGATGCATATATTATTTCTGTTCCTACACCACTAAAAAGCGAAATGAAACTAGCAGATTTGGATGCAGTGAAAAGTGCGTCTAATGCTATAGCAGATGTTATAAAAGAGAGGAAAATCGTCGTTTTAGAATCGACCGTACCTCCTGGGACATCTGAGCGTTTAATCCTCCCCATATTACAAAAAAACGGAATAAAAACAATTTATTTCGCACATTGCCCTGAAAGAGCGATACCTGGAAAAACCCTATATGAAATGATTTACAATGACCGGGTTATCGGTGGTTTAAACAATGAATCTACTAAAAAAGTAAAAAATCTTTACTCATCTTTCGTAAAAGGAAATATATTTCTAACAGATATAAAAACCGCTGAATTCGTGAAATTAATGGAAAATACGTTTAGAGATATTAACATTGCTTTAGCGAATGAATTTTCGTTACTTGCTGAAGAAGCAAATATCAATGTATGGGAAGCGATAACTCTAGCAAATAAACATCCACGAGTAAACATTCTTAAGCCCGGTCCCGGTGTTGGTGGGCATTGCATAGCGGTTGATCCCGTATTTTTAGCAGAAAAAAGCGATAAAGCAAGAATTGTAAACCTCGCAAGGGAGATTAATAGCGGTATGCCTGTTCACGTCTGTAAAATGATTAATCAGATTGTTGAAAATAAAAAAAACCCGATAATAA
Source organism: uncultured Ignavibacteriaceae bacterium (assembly GCA_964596145.1). Lineage (GTDB taxonomy): Bacteria > Bacteroidota > Ignavibacteria > Ignavibacteriales > Ignavibacteriaceae > CAZHVS01. The sequence continues at coordinate 27,954 of CAZQSR010000017.1, read as the reverse complement.
CCTTATTGGGTATTGCATATAAAGGAAATGTCGATGATATACGAGAGAGTCCTACATTTAAAATAAAAAGAATTGCTGAAAATGAAGGGATTTCTGTGAAACTATACGATCCCTTAATTCAACATTTTCCGGGAAATTCCTTAACATTAGAAGAAGCAGTAAAAAACTCTGATTGTCTCGTTTTAGTGACAGATCATAAGGTTTTTGGAACAATAAATCCCAATAAGATTTCCATGAGACATAAGAATTTGATAGATACGCGGAATGTTTTGAATCATAATTTATGGAGAAAAGCAGGTTTCCAAGTAAGATTATTGGGTGACGGTAACTCTAAACGTGGATCTAATGAAATCTAAAATCTTAATTGTAACCCAACATTTTCCTCCAGATAGCTCTGGTAACGCGTCAAGGATCTATGATTTATCAAGAAATTTAGTAACACTAGGTAGCGAAGTAACAGTAATTTCACCTTTTCCAACATTTCCGCACGGCAGTTTTAAAAAAACATGGAAACGTTATAAATACCGCGAAATTGAAGGTATAAAACATTTTTCCATATTTGCTTGGCAACCTGCTTATAAGAATCCTACATTTGTTGGTAGAATTTTTTATTATATAACTTTTCCCATACATGCAATTTGGTTTGCCATTGCACGACGAAAAGATTATGATATAATCTTTACTTCTTCGCCACCGATTTTTAGCGGTATTCCTGGATTTTTCATAAAAAAATTTTTACAAAAAAAATGGTTATTTGATGTAAGAGACCTTTGGATAGATGCTTCGGTTGAACTAGGTTTTCTAAAAAAAAATAGTTTTTTTGAAAAAATAAGTAGATACTATGATGGAATTTGTTATCGAAATTGTGACATGATAACTGTTACAACTGAAGAAATTAAAAAAAAAATCTTAAATATGTACAAATTACCAATTAATAAAATAATTATCTTATCAAATGGTGTTGACACAAAAATGTTTAAGCCATCCAAAGAGAAAAAAAATAGAATTATTTATGCTGGTAATATTGGTTGGGCTCAGGATTTGGAAAAATTTATTTTAGCGGTGAAAAAAGTGAATGAAAAATATCCAATTGAATTTTATTTGGTAGGTGATGGGGATATAAAAAATGATTTGGTAAAGTTAGTAAAAAAAGAGGAATTAGAACAGAGTGTTATTTTTACTGGACCTGTGGAGAGAGATAAAATACCAGGATTTATTGCAGAATCATTAATTGGTATTGCATCGCTTAAGGATATAAAAAGTTTAAATTATGCTATACCAACAAAAATTTATGAATATATGTCCTGTGGTATTCCATTTATTGCAACGGGAAAAGGAGAAATCGAATATTTAGTAAATATCTCTAAAGCCGGAGCTATGGCTACTAATGATATCCAATCGATCTATAGATCTATAATTAAACTGCTTGAAAATAAAAAAATGATTGACGAAATGGGTCATAATGGGAGAAATTTTGTCGAAAAATATCTAGATAGAAAAAAAATCGCAGAACATCTTCTACTAAAAATTAACCATGTGGTTTCAAATGAATAATATTGAAGACCATATTCATGGACTTGTGAACCAAATTTATTACAAAGGAATAAAACCCTTAATCATAGAAGAAGGAAATTATGCTTATATTAGTGATCCCGTCCTTGGGTTGAAGAGAAATCGAGTTGTTGCAGAAGTTGTAAAGGCAATGATTAGATTAAAATTGGAATCAGATAAAAAAATCATAGATAAATTTTGTAATTTTCTTCTAAAAAATCAAAATACAGATGGATCTTGGAATGAACTCCATCCGAATTATAATCAACCATCCGCATTAGTGAGTTCTATCGTTGGCGAAGCTTTGTTATTGGCTTATAAAGAGTTTGGAGAAAAAAAATTTGAAGAACCGATTATTAAAGCAAAAAACTATGTTTTATCTCAATATAAATCTGACGGATATTTTTTAAAATCCAAGCATTATACGGCGGATCATTTGAATGTAGATGCTGTTTGTGGCGCGTTTCTTGCCTTATATGGAAATTTTTTTAACGATGAATTTTGTATTAATATTTCAAAACAAACAGCCAGACATATTTGTCAATACCAATTTTCCAACGGTAGTTTTCCTTATACTATAAATCAGGGAAATTATGACTGTATACACAATATACCCTGTATTCATTATCAAGGCGTAACTATGTATTATTTAATAAAAATAAATAATATCATTGGGGAGGAATATATTAGAAAATGTCTCTTGAGGGCAGGTGATTGGTTATTGTCTGTTCAAAGAGATAATGGAAAATTTGAATGGTCTCATAGTGGTTTGATGTTTGCTTATTATCTTACTGGAGCGTATGGATTTTGTTTTTCTTCCTTTGTATCCATTTCTCAATGGGAAAAAAAATACATGGTGAATGGATTAAAATGTTTAGATGTTCTATACAATAATAGTAAAGATCTGGTTTTTAGATGGGAAACGGATGCATGGAAGACTTTTCCTTTTTCTATATATATTACCATTAAAACGTCAAAAATTGGAAATTTTCCGATTAAACAAAAATTATTTAGGTTTGGATATGGATTATATAGGCAGATGGCGAGACGAAGATTTTCCGACCATATTGACGATACACTTTTCAATGAGTTAACAAAAATTTTTAGAATTAAGCCTTCAACAATTGAATCATTTAGCAATTATAGAGATTTATTTATGTCTTCCGAAGTTTTAGATTGTCTGAGTAGTATAAATGGATGAATACTCTATGAAACAAGTTACGTTGAATATGAAAACAGGGTTGGTCGAAATTAGAGAGGTACCACTTCCGTCAATAAATGATAAAGAAGTTTTGGTGCATAACGAATATTCTTTAATCAGTAGTGGTACAGAACTATCACTTATTGAACTAGGTAAAAAATCTTTGCTTGGAAAAGCAAGGGAACGACCAGATCTTGCAAGTAAGGTGATTAGCAGAGCTAAAAGAGATGGGATAATAACGGCATATGAACAAGCGATGAGTAGATTGGATAAACCAGAATCGTTAGGTTATAGTTGTGCAGGAGAAATAATCAAGATAGGGCAGAATATAAAGGATTTAAAAATTGGTGATAAAGTCGCATGTGCTGGTGCAGGTTATGCATCTCATGCTGAATTTGTCTCGATACCGAGAAACTTATGTGTTAAATTACCTTCTTATGTAACCTGTAAAGATGCGTGTTTTTCAACAGTTGGATCTATTGCATTGCAGGGAATACGTAATGCAGATATCAAACTAGGTGAGAATGTTGTTGTGATAGGAATGGGTTTAATTGGTCAGTTAACAGTTCAATTGCTTAAAGTATCCGGTTGTAATGTTTTCGGTATTGATATTGATCAAAATAAGATTGATATGGCTTTAAAATTAGGCGCTGACAAGGTATTTTTAAGAAATTTAGATAATTTAGAAGATAAAATTTTTGATTTATGTGATGGAAATGGCGCTGATGCGGTTTTATTAGCAGCTGCAACTTCTTCAAGTGATCCTATTGAACTTGCTGGTAATTTAGCTAGAGATAAAGGACGAGTTGTTGTAATAGGTAATGTGGGAATGAATATTCCACGAGACATTTATTATAAAAAAGAATTGGATGTGATTGTATCCCGGTCATATGGTCCTGGGAGGTATGATCGTAATTATGAGGAGAAAGGGTTTGATTATCCTATTGGTTTTGTTCGTTGGACAGAGAATAGAAATATGAAAGCTTTTGTTGAATTAATAGGAAAAAAGAAATTGATGTTAAATGAACTTGTTTCTCATTGTTTTATTATTGATGATGTAAAAAAAGCCTATGATTTGATTGAGAAAAAAAACGAATTTTTTATGGGTATACTCATACAATATCAAAAAGAAAGTGATCAAAGAGATTTTTATATAAATCATTTGAAAATAGACGTTCCTAGAATAAACCATAAGATTATTAATGCGGGCGTTATCGGTGCAGGAAACTATGCAACAAGTACACTTTTACCAAATTTAAAAAAGATAAAATCAATTCATTTTAGATGTCTTGCAGATGTATCCGGTCTATCAGCTGAATCTACTGCAAATAAATTTCATTTTGACAGCTATACTACTGACTATAATAAAATTCTTAATGATGAAAAAATTGACGCAGTTTTTATCCTGACGTCTAATATGAAACATGCACAGTTTACAATAGAATCTCTAAATTCTGATAAACACGTATTCGTAGAAAAGCCCCTTGCATTATCTGAAGAACAATTAAAAAATATTTTAGAATCTTATAATAAAAATAGAAAAGTTGTAATGGTTGGTTTTAATAGACGGTATGCGCCGTTAACTATAAAATTAAGAGAGGTTTTCACAGATAGAGTTAGTCCTATGGTATGTTTTTATAGGGTAAATGCCGAAAAGATACCTAGCGATCATTGGATTTATGATGATGAACAGGGCTATAGCAGAATCACTTCTGAGGCTTGTCATTTTATTGATTTTCTTTATTATATTGTAGGCTCACCGATAAAAGATATTCATACTGATATTATTTCATATAAATCAATAAAATCAGATAATCTTGATAATTTTATTATCAAACTTACATTTGAAGATGGATCCATTGGTTCAATTATTTATACAAATAAAGGCGATGATGCTTATTCAAAAGAGATGTGTGAGTTTTTTGCAGACGGTTCTGTTGCATCTTTAAAGGATTTCAGAAAACTGGAAGTAATTTCCAAGGGGCGTAGGAAAAAATATAAGAAAAGATTTACTTTGGATAAAGGCCATTATATGGAGCTGCAAAAATTTACTGATATGATACTTACGGGGAAGTCAAATGATGAAGATTTTAATAGTTATATCATATCTAGTGCAGCTACGTTAAAAGCATGGCAGAATAAAAATTAAAATGTCAGGTATGTCATCATTAAAACGATTTGAAATAGAGTTCTTGGAGGAGCAACAAATTGGAATATCGAAGATATGTATTTATGAACATTTTTATAAAGCAACTGGATAGTTAAGGATGTTATCTACAATGGTAATAAAAAAAAGAAAATTAAAAATCGGGATATTCGGGCCATATCCGCCTCCATACGGTGGAGTCTCTGTCCACATTCAACGTCTAAAATATTTATTGGAAAAAAATAATGTTCAAAGCACAGTGTATGATGTTACACAATTTTTTGATAAAAAAGGCAAATCAAACGATTCTTCAGTTAAAAAATGGCCTTTAATAATTTTTTTTCGAAATGGGGTAGTTCATGTTCACGTTTCTGGTTTAAATATAGTAAAAATTTTTTTGATTTCCAATATACTAAGAATTACGAATAATAAAATTATTATTACTTTTCATAGTCTGAGAAATGACATAGAAAATCGTAGTTGGTTACATAAGAAAATAATGAGTCTGGGTCTTACTCGGATTTCTAATTTTATCGTAGTAAATCAAGAAATTAAGGAAAAACTTATTAGTGTGGGAATAAAAAGCGGAAAAATTATTATTCTTCCCGCTTTTCTCCCTCCAAATATAACCAAAGAAGATATTGAAGTGATCCCATCTGTAATATGGGATTTTATTCATAATCATCATCCAATTATTTGTGCAAATGCGTTTCGAATTGAATTTTTTAATAATCAGGATTTATATGGAATTGATATGTGTATAGATCTATGCAAGAATATTAAGAAAAAATATCCTAAGATTGGTTTTATTTTTTGTTTACCCGCGATCGGGGATGATAATTATTTTATCAAAATGAAAAATATGATTTCAGAAAATTGCATTGATGATAATTTCTTTTTTGTGACAAATCCTTATCATTTTTATCCTATACTTATGAAAAGCGATTTATTCGTAAGACCAACAAACACTGATGGAGATGCAATATCCATTCGTGAATCACTTTTTTTTAAAATACCTGTTTTGGCTAGTGATGTAATCCCCAGACCGAAGGGTACGCGTTTGTTTTCTAATCGTAACCTTTATGAATTTTCTTTGAAGGTTGAAAATATATTAGAAAATTATGGAAGATATAAAAAAGAATTAGATGATTTAAAACAAGATGATAATTTTAATGAGATTATAAAAATCTATAAAAAATTATCATAATATTCTGACTATTGCTAGTAAACGTTATCAATCTTATTTGGTATAATATTGAATAGAATAATCAATATATTCAGAAAATTGAAAAATGTAAATAGATGATCTTTTGAAAATTTTATTGCATATATTGCATAAGGTAGTGTTTTTAAATAAACTAAATATGTCGTTGATGATATAGGTATAAGTGATTAATTCGGAAAGTTGTAAATATGCATCCGTTAAGTCTTGTTACATCTACTAATCTAGTAGCATATTTCCATTCTGTACCTTCATTAAATTGGTTTAGAAAGACAATAGGATCAATAAAAAGGATGTACAAATTTATTTCAATTGAAGATATTGAATTGTTTTATAGCGATAAAAAGAAGTTTAATAATTGTTGTCATATTTGTTTTGATGACGGAGATAAAACTGTCTATGAATATGCATTTCCTATATTGAAGGAAATGAACATCCCAGCAACATTATTTATCTCACCGAAAATTATAATCGATAATTCAAATTATTGGTTTCAAGATCTCAGTTATATAAGAAGAAGATTAAATGATGAATTGTTAAAACAAACCATCTGTGAAGTATTGAATTGCGAATACCATCAAATCAAAAAATATATGATTTTATCTCTTTTTAAATCTATGAAATTACAAGATATATTAAATGTTATAAACATAATCAAAACAAAATATAAAATAGAAGTTAAAAAATATAATATTACCCTGGAACAGTTATATGAATTATTTGACTCTGGTATTTTTACGATAGGTGCACATACCCTAAATCATCCGATATTGCATAACGAAACTTATGATATTGCTGAAAAAGAAATAAGCGAATCCATTGGAAAATTATCAGAGATGCTAAAAACAGATATTTGTTATTTTTCTTACCCAAATGGTGGAATTAATTTGGATTTTAGCGATAGGGAAGAAATGATACTAAAAAAGAACAAAATAAAATTAGCATTCACTACTGAGAATCATTTTTTTAACGATAAGATGAATCCGTTAAGTATTCCACGTTTACAATTTTCAGACGCAAATATTGGAAGTAATATTTTTTATTTAACGGGGAAACTTTGTACTGTACCAATATGGCAATCATTGCTCACCATCTTTTTTTTAGGAAGGACTGAGTTAAAAGAAAGAATGGAGCTAAAAGACTTATCAATTTATTAAAAAAAAAGTTCAATTATTATATTAACATCAAAATTGAAAAATAATCAAAGTCATGATTAATTATCCTGAGTTTCGCACTTGAATAAAAGTTAAGTGCCTTCAGCAGTTTGTATTTTTGGATCAAAAAAATGCAAACAACACTGAAGACACCAGACCACATAAAGCCGAACCAAAATAAGACCTTTCCGATAGGAACCATACAGACCGTCCAACATATTTTCGATGAACTCCACCTCCCACCATTCCTGGATCGCCTCAAATACTGCGGTCATCAACTCACCGGACTGGTCTCCGGGCTGGTCTCCTACAAAATGACCGAGAATCTCTCGGTCAGCAGATGCCATCAATGGATGACAACCAACCCCATACTTCTGGAACACCTCCATCTTTCCATCTTCGGAGATGATACCCTCTACCGCTGCCTGGAAAAAATCGGGGAAAACCGACAGATCATCCTCCGACATATCCTGCAGATCCTCAAAGAACACCATGATGTCGGACTTGACATGGTGTTCATGGACTGGACCAGTTCCCACTTTGAAGCCAAGCCTACAGAACTCATCAAATACGGGTACAGCCGAGACCATCGCCCAGACCGGCCACAGATCACCATCGGTCTGGCACAGGATCAACACTCACAAATCCCGGTTGGCCTCAGCATACAACCCGGGAACATCAACGATCAACAGCACTTCAAGACCACCTACCAACAGATCAAACCAGGACTCCGAGCAGGGAGTGTCCTGGTTTTCGATGCCGGCGCCACCGGCAACCCGAACCTCGACCTTCTCGTAGCAGATAAGATGAAGTATCTCTCCCGCATGAAACTCAACACCAGTGACATCACACAACACCTGGACACGTTCAGCAAAGAGGAATGGACACCGATCATCACCGGGAACCCTGATGAACAGGTGTACGGGAAACAACTGGTGTTTCCCAGCAGGAACAAATATCTGTATTTCTCCCAGAAACTCCACGATGACACCTTGGTGAACCGACGGAAACACCTGGAACAGGAATACGAGGAGGCACTCAGCCTCTGGAAAACCATACAACAGCAGAAACGACCGCGTCAGAAATACCGCAACAGCAACCATTTCCTGCAAACACACCTCTCTTACACCTTCCCACTCACGGGTCTCTCCCGTGAGCAGGCTATAGAGCGTGCGTTGCAGCTGTCTATCACCGGTAAAGAAGGATTTTTTGCACTCGTCTCAAACAAAGATTTCTCACTTCACGAGGCACTCCAGTATTACCGTGAAAAAGACGGAGTGGAGAAGCTGTTCAACAGCATGAAAAACGAACTTCACATCCGTCCGACACGCTGCTGGACACAGGAGGCAATCAACGGATCCATCCTCATCGGGTTCCTTGCTCAGCTCGTCATCAGCATGCTGCGGTACAAACATGACGAGTTGCGTCATGTTTCCACAAAATTCATCCTACAAAGCCTGAGCAATTTCGCACTTACCATCATCATTGGAAAAAACGGCGTGAAAAACCGTGTTTTTTCCAATTTTGACTGGATCAATACCCTGATTTTGTGTGGAAATACACCGGGATCATAGGTTTTTCAGCATTTTTTACTGCTGAAAATCAGAAAAAAATGTGAAGTGCGAAATGTGTTCTAATCAAGAAAAGAGCTGTGATGTGCGAAAGTCAGATTAATTATCCAGGAATTCTTCTTTTTTTAAAATTATATAAATAATATGCAAGTGTAAGACTTTTTGAATAACCTTTTGCATATGAATATCCTTGAATAACTTCACCTCCAAAAGAGGATTTGAATGAGTTAATCCCGGATTTCATTAAATCTTTTTTTGCTTCGTTTTCTGGCCAATATCCCCCCAAATCAAATTCTTTTATCCCCCTCTCCTTAGCATATTTAATAGCTTCCCAAAATATTAAACGATTAGCACAACCGATTAGTGCATTAATATCTTTTTGACACTCAAGTCTTTTAGAAGCACCGATCCAGTATTCAATATTAGATGTATCTACAAGAGATACAATGCCACCTAAAATTTCACCGTTATATTCTGCTACAAACAAAGTTCCTTTATTTTTTATTATATTGAGCGGTATAATACCAACCCCAAAAGGTTCAAAGAACGATTTTAACCTTTTTTGTTTTAAAAAATTTTTATATATCTGATAAAATTGATCATAGTGTTGATTTATCTTGATATTTATACAATTTTTTTCAGCTCGTTTAATTCCACGTATTGTATTTGTATGAAATTTTTTCCAGATTGTATCTAAATTTTGGTTTAAATCGATAATTGATGTTAATTTATTATAACAAAAAAATCCTTTTGCTTTAATTTTATTATTACAATATGGAAAAATTACAAAATCGCATCCATTTACATCAAAAGGATTTTTTGAAAAATGAATTTCTTTAATATTAAATATGAACATTTTTTTATCGATTTCTTGCATAAATTTATATCACCAATATTTCTTGATGTATTATTAGATACAATTCATATAACGTATTCAAGTATATTATCATATTGACAATTATTTGATTTCCTCGTATTGAATTTTAATCCTAAATATTTATTTAATACCCTACTATCTATATATTGTTCTAAAAATTAAAATCATTTTAAAAAGCATAATCATATAGATATTTAAACAAATATGTTATTAAGCTTTTATATTCTTATGATTGATAAGATTGAAAAAAAAATATGCTTCGTATCATTATGTTCATATTCCTTGCTAAATGAAGAAAATATTGAAGATGTTGGCGGAGCAGAAATACAACAAGTGAAATTATCAAAAGAGTTAATGAAGAGAGGATATTTTATTTCTTTTATAATTTATGGTAAAGATCATATTTGTAGAACTCTACCTAATGGAATTAAAATTCTACAGACTTATGAAAGAAATAATGTTAAAAAATATAGTATTATAAAAAAAGCCTTAGTTATATATAAAAAAATGAAAGAAGCTAATGCAGATATTTACTATAACCACGGTGGATCACCAGGTATTACTACATTATTTTGTCTGCTCAATAGCAAAAACATAATTACACATTTGGCTTCAGATGCTGATGTTAGCGGTGAAAATATTATGAAGTATAATATTTTCACCTATCTTTTAAATAAAATTGGTAAATGGATTGATATAAAATTCTCAGATAAAGTTGTATCACAAAATAGCTATCAAAAATTAAAATTAAAAGGAAAATACAATGTTGATAGTATTATAATTAAGAATTCTATAGATCTTTCCGAACATTATGATAAGAAATCAATTGGGGAGTATCTATTATGGGTTGGGACAATAAGAGCAATAAAGCAACCTGAACTATTCTTAAAAGTTGCACAATTTTTTCCGCAGAATAAATTTGTTATGATTGGGGGTGCAGGCGAGAGCCCAGAATATTATACACAAATAAAAAAAAATGCAGAGAAAATCAAAAATGTTGAGTTTAAAGGTTTTGTTCCCACTCAACTAATAAATTCTTACTATCAAAATGCGATTTTATTAATTAATACCTCAAAAACCGAGGGTTTCCCAAATACCTTTTTAGAAGCTTGGGCACATTCTATCCCTGTTGTGAGTTTAAATGTTGATCCTGATGGAATTATTTCACAACATAACCTAGGTTATCATTCAACAACTTTTGAACAGCTATTAATTGATATCAAAAATTTATTAACTAATATCGAATCAATTACTGTAATGGGAAAAAATGGAAGGAAATATGTTGAAGAGAACCATGACATCGAAAAAATTATGGATCAATATGAAATTTTAATAAAAAGTCTTGTAAATAATTAATAAAACCCATAATCACAAAATCCTAGATTCATTACAAAAAAAAAGACTGATAAAAATGATAAAAAACAATATCAATACGCTCATACGAAAAATCAAAGGTATAGATTTCGAAAATTTTTATCTTGAGATAAAAAAAATACATACAAAAAATGATTTAAATATTTTTCAGGAAACTTATTTAAAAAAGTTATTACGCCATGCTTCCGAACATATACCTTATTATAACCATCTACTAAAACATGCAGGTGTTGTTAATAACGGAACAGTTGATATTTCTAACTTTAAAAACATTCCAATTCTTACAAAAGAAGTTATTCGAACAAAAAAAATAATATCTGATGATTGTTTAAAAAGAAAATCCTATTATAATTTTTCGGGAGGATCAACAGGAGAACCATTAAAATTTTTACAAGATTCAAATTATTATAGATGGTATACAGCCACGCTTAATTTCTATTATAACGACATGATTAACATCGATGAAATGAATGCCAAAAAGATCGAATTGTGGGGATCACCCAGAGATATTTTGAAAGGAACTATCGGAGTGAAAGCAAAAATTGGAACTTGGTTAAGCAATACCATCTTATTAAATAGTTTCAGAATGACTGAGACGGATATGCAAAAATATGTAAAAACAATAAATTCAACACGACCGAATTTAATTAGAGGATATACTAACTCACTGTATGAATTGTGCCGTTTTATTGAAAAAAATAAATTACAAATCTATAAACCTGATGTAGTAATTTGTTCAGCAGAAGTATTAACAAATAACGTAAGAGAAAAAATAGAATCGGTATTTAAAACAAAATTATATAATTTTTACGGCTCTCGAGAAACTGCTTCACTAGCTGGAGAATGCAAAAACTGTTTAATGCATATTTTTGAATTTAATAATCATATAGAAATATTAGATCAAAATAATCAACCTGCCAAAGAAGGACAAGAAGGAAGAATAATTGTTACAAATCTTCATAATTACTCTATGCCTTTCATTAGGTATGAAATTGGTGATATGGCGGTAGTAGGACCTGATAAATGTAAATGTGGAAGTATATTACCAACTTTAGAGAGAATTGAGGGAAGAATTGAAGAACAATTTATTAAAAAAAATGGAGATATTGTAATCGGTTATTATTTTGTTCACCTCCTGGGTGTTGTTTTAAACAAAGGATTTATTAAAAAATTTCAAGTGATTCAGGAAGATTATGATAAAATAAGAATTTTAGTAATTCCAAATAAAAAGATACCCGACAATGAAAAAAAAGAAATAGAAAATGGTATAAAAATACAAATGGGATTTGATTGTAAAATTACCTGGGATTATGTTGATGATATATCTAAAACGAACAGTGGTAAATATTTATATACAAAATCATTTGTGGCCCGAGAATGAGAAAAGCTTTAAAGCAAAAATAAATTACATTCAAATTAAATAGGAGATTCTTAAACGATATAAACAAAAATTTTGATTCAACATAATAAAAATCATATTAAATTATACGATATGCTGAGGCAGTGATGAAAACAAGGAATTGGAATGCTGTAAAAAAAATAATTGCAATAATAGCTTTTATATTCATCATTCTTGCTTTGTTAACACTTGTTTTTACACCACTCGCAGCTGGTTATGAGATTTCAGTTTACAATGCATATCCATGGTACTTTTGGATATTTTTAATTTCATCAATTTTTTTAGGACAAATAATTATAATTATTGATATTTTTTATAGTTCTGAAGAAGAAAATAATAGAACTTGGTTTATCGGTATTATTACTATTTTAATACCTGTAATTATACTTCTTTTTCTACCCTACATAAGAGGTTATTTTATTTATGGACGAGGTGATCATCTTACACATATTGGAAGTATCAAAGGTATAATCTATGAAGGTTTTGTCGAACAAAATAATTTTTACCCTAATATGCATATTTTAGCTGCAAGTTTTACACAAATAACCGGCTGCACAGTGTACGATGCGGCAAATTTTATTCCTCGTTTTTTTTTCTTTCTTTCACCTGTTTCTTTGTACCTCTTCTTTAAAATTATTTTGAACAAAACATATGAAATTAAATTAGCTATGATTTTTGCTAGCTCTATTTTATTTTTAAGCGCATTCGCTATCTATTTTGCTCAATATTATCAATCTTTCCTTTTTACTCCACTATTACTGTATCTCTATTTTAAAAGAGGAAATTTTAAAAATACGGTAGCTTTCTCTATACTATTTATACTTTTCATCACGAGCTATAATTTTTATCATCCAATAAATTCATTGTTATTAACTATTGTTTTTTTTATTATTCTAATTGCTTTGTTTTTATATTCTAAGATTGGAGACGAAGAATATAAAATTAATGTCTATAACTCGCTAATAAAAGACAAATCATTAAATGCAATATTAATAGTTATTTTATTATTTTTCTTATGGTATTTTTCTTTTTCTTATATTGTTGGAAGTTTTTATAAAGTTTTTTCATCAATTTTTTCCAGTACTGACGTATCGTTTATTGGGTCTCAGATTAATATTGTTGATACATATAAACCACAAATTATTGATCTAGTAAAATTAGTAATTTTTAACTATGGGATATTTTTAATAATTACACTATCTTCGTTTATTTGTTTATTAATAATTTTTATTAAAAGTTTAATAAATTGGTTTAAAATTAAAAAAATAAATAAATTTAGCTTCAATATCATATTTTCTGGGTTGAGCTTAATATTATTTTGTTTTATCTCAATGGGAGCAATTTTGTCAAATTTCATAGTCGGATGGGAACGTTTTGCAAATTGGGCTTTTTTGTTCTCATTTGTATTTCTAAGCCCGATCATATATTCGATTATCGTTAATAGTAAAATGAAAGAAGGAATTTTTAGATTATATACTAAATCATTTAAAATTATTATTTTAATCGTTTTGTTAATTTCCCTTGCGACAATATCGACATTCACAACGTATAGATCTCCTATAAACAGAGAATCGAATTTGCAGGTGACTGCCTTAGAATTTAAAGGGATGGAATGGATTCTTTATTATAGAAATAAACTAATTTTAATTGACCAAGTCGGTATAGATCAATGGAGGTATACCGATGCTATATATACATATAATTTAAGTCAATCAGAAACTCGGAGAAAAAATGTTATTGCACCAGATCATTTCACATATAATAATAAAACTTCTTTGGGTCTCTATTATAATGAAGATAGATATTTAATTATCACAAAACTAGGCAGAATTTTTTATCAAGAAATATATCCAGACTACAAAAATAGATGGAGATTTTATCCCGAAGATTTTGATAAATTACAAAGTGATAATGCAATGATGAGAATTTATTCAAATGGAGAATTTGAATCATATTTACATAAGTCAAATAAAAATTTATAATCTTCAATATATATAAGCTAGATTAACCTATCTAAAATACTATTAATTAATTTCAGATAAATGAATTATTTAATTAAATGTGAAAAATCTATTTTGTACCATGTTTCTAACAATTTTATATAAAGATTTGAGTCGAAATGTTTTCGGTCTTCAGCAAAAGTTGTCCTATGTATGCACTTTAAGAGAACATACGGAACGGATTGATAAATAAGCTCAACAGGTAATTGCTTTTTTTTACAAAAATCAGATATGAGATTATTTAATATTTTTGAATATTTACCTGTACCAGAAAAAGCATCCATAAAAGCTTGTGGAAAAGGTTTAATGTCATAAGCGCTACTTAGTATGAAAAAAACAAAATCAAATAAAGGATCACCTTTTTCCTTATAGAATTCCCAATCTGTAACATATACTTTTTCTTCATTATCGATAATAATGTTCACTGCTGCAAAATCCCCATGTTCAGAATTTTGAGTAAGTTTTGTTTTACTTAAAGTAATAAAAAAATGTTTTAAATTTTCTTGTATTCGTGATTCGATTTCTGGCGTAATAGGGATTTCTGGAAGCTGTTGTTTTAGGATTTCAACATTTTTTTTAAACTGATTAAAATCCCAGAAACCCTGTTGTGTTTTTTGTTGAAAATCAATAAGCCAATCAAGAACTGCCTTATTATGTGACATATTATAGTAGTTAATGAAATTTCCTTTAATAAAAGGTTCTATAAAAATAATTACAGAATCTATTTGTTTTCTTTTGATGTCGATTTTGTTAAATCTACTCATTTTTTCTTCTTCCATACTTAATGGATAAAATCCATCAAATCTAGGAAATTTCACAAGAGATTGCGGTATACCATTTTTAAATAAAAAATAAATTTCTTTTGATTCGTAACCTCGACTACCACTTCTTCTTAAAAAACTTGAATATTGTTTTTCTAATTTTATAAGTTTATCTTCAAAAGTTGGTTTTTTAAAATCTTTATAAGCATAAATTAAAAAATTTGGTGTGATAAATGGTAATGTATGTTTTATAATAATGCTAGGTAAATAAGATGATATTGATAGAATCAAAAATTTGAATAATTTATTATGTGTAGGAGTTAGAAGTGTATTCTTAATTACAAATCTAAAATTCTCTCCATCAAATTTACCAGATAAACTTGGTCTATTATGATCCATTGTCCAATAAATTTCGATATTTTTAAATCCTATTTCTTTAATAATATTTTTGTATTCATAAAAATTATAATTAAAAAATTGAAATTGTTTTTGCTTCTTACCATCTAAAAAAAAACCTTTAGATTGAATGTTAATTTTTTCTTGAGGTAAAGAATAAGTAATTGATAATAAGTCATAATTTTTTTTACGGAAAAAAGAAGAAAATTTAATGCTGTTTTGCGAACCCATATAAAGACATCCACCGGGTTTTAATACCCTCCTGATTTCTTTTAGAAAGAGTTGATGAACGTATCGTGGTTTCTTTTTATAATCCTCCTGTATTAATCCTTCTAAATAATTTTTAGTTGCAACAAGATTAAAACAATTATCCTTAAATGGAAGGTGAAGCGAGGATGCCCGACAGAACTTCATGTTATGTATTTTTTCTTGTTCCTGTTTTATTTTTTGATATTCTAATCTTTGTATAACCGAATCGACAGACCAAACTTCATTAAAATATTTTGATAGACAAAATGCAGTTGTACCCCAACAGCTCCCTAATTCAAGACATGAATTTGTATTCGTTAAATCTAGGCAATGAAATAACCAATCAACTTGAGAATTATCTAGAAAAATATCATTCATATATGGATACTTGAAACCAATATCTCGAACCGATGCTCTCCAACCATTCTTTTCTGCATTTCTTAATAATTTATTAATATCGTCTATACCAATTTCTGAGCATTGTATTTCGATATCGTCTAGAAAATTACAAATACCTTTGTTTATGTCATATGTTTTTTTACAATTTTCGCAATATAAGAAATCATGATTTTTATTTAGATTATTTTTACATTTTGGGCAAACCAATGACTCTAACATAAAAATCTAATTGTTCGTAAGATGAGACACCTGTTTATAAGTATTTCTGTTTTAAAAAAATTGTTTCGATATGAACCAAGACTACTGATTTAAAGATAAAATAAATCATCGAATAGTTGGAACATTGTCTGATATTTTTTTTTTTGAAGGAATCACCGAGAATAAACAGGTATAAATAAACCCTCGTTATCATATGGAAGCAATAGATTATGAAGAAAAACACTTTAGATTACAGGAATTCTCACATAGCTTCAGATAAAGGGGAGAGTTATCATAAAACTTTTACAGAGATGAATTACAGAAAATACATTTGGTCATTAGAAAAGAAAATTTTAAATGAAATTTTAAAAAATTTTTTTCAAAATAAAAAACAAATAAGATATTTAGACTTTGCTTGTGGCACTGGAAGGATTATTCATTTTTTAGAAGAAAATATGTTTGAATCCATCGGAGTGGATGTATCTCAATCTATGATTGATATTGCATTAAAAAACGTAAAAAAATCAAAGATATTAAAGGTCGATATCACACAAAAAAGAATTTTTGAGAATAACTATTTTGATTTTATTACTGCTTTTCGTTTTTTTTTAAATGCCAATTCAGATTTACGAACAGAAAGTTTAGAAATGATCTCAAAATTATTAAATAAAGATGGATTTTTTGTTTTTAATATTCACTTAAATAAAACCAGTATTTTTTATAAAATTGCACGTTTAATTTATAAAATTAAGAATTTAGATTCAGAAATTGTTGCACTCAGTGTCAACGAAGTAAAGGAGATGGTTGAAAAAAGAGGATTACACATTGTTATAGTATATTATTATGGATTAATACCAATTTTAAATGAAAATACAAAAATTCCAATATGGTTAATCGATCCTATCGAAAAAGTTTTTTCAAGAATTCCTTATTTTAGAAATTTATCTAGTCATTTAATATTTGTTTGTACAGCAAAAAAATAACATAAAAAAAATTTATTACAGATTCCCAGGATCCTCTAAGCCTTATATCGATGTTATCTTAAATAGATAATTAAAGAAATTTACTTAATAGTTTTTTTATTAGAGATAAGTTTATTCCTATTTTTTTTTCAATTTCTAAAAGCATCATTATATCATCTTGTTCGAGACTTTTAGTAAATATTATACTTAAACCAATAATTATTAAAATGAAAATAAAAAATAACGGAAGCATCCATAATGAAATAATAATGTACGATTGAACTAGATACCAAACAATTATAATTAAAGTAACAGATATTATTATTGGCTTAAAATAATTTTTAGTTATTGGATTTATTTTTAAAATCGAATGTACCTTCATTTGTCTAATAATACAATGGAGATCTATAGAAATAATAGTAGCTATAGAAGCACCTATTATACCCATGGAAGGAATTAATAGGGCATTTAAAATTATATTTAATACTGATGCCGCTAAGCAAGCCCACATTAAAAATCTTGTTTGACCAATTGCAACAAGTGTCGTACCGTTTGGGCCAAGAAAATTCGCGATAATCCAGCCAATAGCTAAAATCTGCAACGCTATACTTGCAGAAGCATAATTACTTCCAAATAATAAATTTAATAACATTTGGGGAAATAAAAAAATAATAAGAAACAGTGGTAGGCTAGTAAGGTTAACCCATTTTGTTAAAATATAATAATGTCTTCTAATTTCAGAATTTTCTCCTCTTGCGTAGAGCTTTGTAATAATTGGTGCAAAAATTAAAAGTAATGCACTCATTGAAATATTAATAAAATCCGCTATTGGATGAGCAGCATTATATAATCCCACTTCACCTAATGTTCTCATCATACCTAACATCAAAGTATCTGTCCAATTCATAATTGTTTGAATAATAGCAATACTAAGAAGCGGTATCGAAAAAACAAGTAGTTCTTTATAAATTGGAGCTATGGCATAATTTCCTCTCTTTTTAAGTAAATAATATGGTAGTCTTTTTTTTGTATAAATAATAAAAATAATTAATGTAAAAATATAAGAAACTAAAAAGGCAATAATTGTATAATTAAATGTAAACGCAAAAAGAACAACAAATAACAATAATAATGAAAAAAGAATATTCCTCAAAATATTAAAATATACTTGTTCTTCAATTCGTTCAAAACCTAAGAATATTGAGATCAACACACTCATAATAGTCATAAACGGTAAAGATACGGCAAATATCTTTAGGGGTAAAGATAAAGCGGGATCATGAAAAATGTTTATTGATAGAAAATCAGCAATAAAAATAAAAATAAATGTCAGGATTAGACTTGATAGTATACATATCTTGATTGACGAAATAATTGTTCCTTGAACCTGAAAGTAATTTTTTTTTCCTCTATGGAAAGCGATTTGTCTAGATGCACCAGGATTCAATCCTAAAAGCGAGAGAACTAATAGGATATTTAATAAACTAAACCCTAAAAAAAATATACCAAATTCAGTTGGTGTAAAATATCTAGCGAGAATTGCCTTTGTAATGAAAGAAATTGGTATAACAAGGATATTTCCTAAAATAGCAATAATTGTACCTCTCACAACCTTTTTTAGAGAGGAATTTGAAATTTCAGATGTTTGTTTACATTCTTTGATACTATTATTATTAACATCATTAACAGCGAATTTGTTCAAAGGTTTATCTCCTAATTTTGAAATGGACATCAATCTTTGTATTATGAAATTTGTCAAATCTCATAATATCAGTAATGTAACCTTAATTATTTAGTCGTAGTTAATTTTTTTTGATATAGGTAAACTATATTTTATTACTTACCAACCAAAAAATTTTTGGTTTTTCCACCAAGGATTATTTCTACAATATTCAATTACTTCCTCGGTATATTGGCCAAAAAAGGGTTCTCCGCCATGTTGAGCAAATCTTAGAGTAATATCATTTAAATTTATTTCTATCACACGCCATTTCTGTTTTTCATCCAGACACATGTCTAAACTTATCAATCGAGCAAAAAACATTTCTCTAGCTATCTTAATAGCTAATGACTTCATTTCTTCAAACAAAGGGATTTTACTATCTTCTGAAAAAGTTAGATTTGTATCAGGATGTTTTTCATATTTATTTAAAAATTTGTCATGAGCATAATAATTTAAATATCCATCCGGTCGTATAAAACAACTGATTCCACCTGCAGTAACGTTATCTAATTTTTTTCCCGTACCCATT
The DNA here is from genome assembly GCA_964596145.1 of uncultured Ignavibacteriaceae bacterium. Taxonomy (GTDB): domain Bacteria; phylum Bacteroidota; class Ignavibacteria; order Ignavibacteriales; family Ignavibacteriaceae; genus CAZHVS01. The sequence goes on along the minus strand of CAZQSR010000017.1, from coordinate 8,242 downwards.
CGAAGAGCCGCATGAAGATAATTTATTTTGTTGTCAATTATTGATCTATATAGATTAACTCTAATTGTATTCAATCCATAATTGTTGTATTTAGCAAAAAATTTATTTTGTTGTATCATCTCCTGTATAATATAATTCTTTTTAAATTCCATTTTAGCTTGGACTTCTTTTTGATTATTTAAAAAATAAACATTTGCCCCCCCCATAGATCCAATATTAGGTTTAAAGACAACAGGATATTTGAGGTTTTTAAGGATATTGAGCACTTCGGGTTTAGATACAATTTCATATTTATCATCATATGAATCGCCGTCAATATTATTTATATATGTTTTTGGGAATACATCATTTTGATACCAGCGATGATAGAAACTTTTGTTTGCGATATACATTATTTTTTCTTGCCAGCCACATAAACTTCTTTGGATATCTGAATGGAATACAGCTTCTGGAACATAATTTAAATCAGTATTTCCCGATATATTTGAACATACACGTAAAGTATTCAGATTAATATTGCTCCTTAAAGATTTCCACAATTTAATATGAGCTTTTTCAATATTTGGTTCAAGAGGTCGTCGATATTCAGGATGGATGCTAAAAATCCTTTTATAATAGTATTCATTTGAATCTATATTGCTTGTTATTTTACTCCAATTGTGAAGAATTCCAAAACCAATTTTTGTTCCAATAGTATGTGTTAAACTTGGCATTTTTATATACCTACTCTTAAGTTGTTTTTTTAGGACGTAAACAATAATATAAATTAGTATATCTTCCGTACAACCTAAATCTTATTATTTTATAAATCATAATTATCTTTATCTTTGTTAAGATAAATACTTAGATTATTCGATTAACGACTATGATATATGTTTAAACTGCTTAAACATTACTCCCAAGAGGTTATCTATTATGGTTGCTGTTATTGAAAATCTATCATACGAATCGTTCAAGATGTATATGTCTAAAACAAGGTCCTGTAGTCGCTTCAGAGAATTTGATATCTGGGAAATTTACGTTCCATTCCATTAACTCAATAAATCCACTCTCGGTTATAGCAACATCCCATCCAATGATTGTAAATTGTTGTACTTTTTCATGAAGTTTTTCACATAAACTAACAGCTTCAAGAAAATACGGAATCCTTTTACCCTTGAAACTAACACCCGTATCAGGATGTAAAGAATATTTGTTCCAATTTTTATCTAATGCAAAGTCACCCAACGTACCTTTATCATCTATCACTGGAATTCTCAACGCTTCCTCAGAGGTTATGAATCTTGATCCTTTTCTACCGACTCTTAGATAGGCAGCACAAAATTTAGGAGAGTCACCTACAGGTAAACCCGTAGTAACCCTTATCGTTGCAACGCAACCCGGAGAAATGTCTTCAAACCACCCTGCTTGAATAATTGCCCGTTGGATTACGAAATTTTTATTTATTTGACGAAAACCAGATTCATCAAATGTATCTCGATGTATTAAAATAATTCCTTTACCCTGTTTCGATTCATCCAGTTTAATATATGCTGTATTGTTTTGATCAAAAATAACATCTTTAATTTCGTTTATTTTTATTTTATCCCCGTGAATGTTAAACCAAGATCCATTAATATGATATGCTTTATCCGGTAAATGAGTTGTTTGGAGGATTCTTGACGTTAATGTTTTTGCAGCACTAATAGAACAATAAACTCCATTTATTCGAGGAATGATCTTCTTAAAAAAATCCTCCGGTATCCAACCTTCATAGAAAGTGCCACGGTATAATGAATATACATAAAGCCAAGAAGAAAAATTTCGGTTTCCTAGGACTTTGGTCGCATATGTTTTAATTTTATGTTTAACAGTTGCATTAAGAGGTTTAACATTTAAGTTAGTTAATATTTTATTATATATATGTCTACATTCCTTTTGCTTTGTGAATTCCGCATACACGGTTCTTGGAAAAAATTCTTTTAAACTTTGAATAATCACTTTTAGACAAAATATCTCTTATATATTTAGAATTACCGTTTTTTTGAAATAACAAATATAGTATCTATATCATTAATTTAACATCGAAGCAAAAAAAACATAAGTATTAGTCTAATTTATTTTTAATTCTTCTAGTAATACGTTGAGTGGTTCATTATTGATACATAATCTTTTCCAGATGGAATAATTAAGCATATTCCAAAATATCATAGCTTTTTTTGAATCTGATGATTGCATCTTACGGATTTCTTTTTCTGATATAACTTTTGAAGCAAGCGGAATTAAATTTTCAAAAATTCCACCTGGTGCGGCCCAACTATTTGAATATATGCCAAATCCAGATTTGGGACGGTTTATTATGAAATCAGGAATATTACATTGATGAGCAACAGATTTTCTTAAAATATTTTCCGGTCTCTTCAATTTTAGTTGCCAAGGTATAGAAAGCACATATTGAATAAGCTCGTCATTATAAAAAGGAACATAAAGAATCTTATGATTAGCTTCACTAATTTTACTTAAAACCGATAGAGTATAATCTTCATCACCCAATAAAGAATATAAAGCAGCAATATCATATAACGATGTGTTTTCAAATCGCTTTAAAGATTTATATTGTCCGTCTATGATTTTCCGCTCTGATACATTTAAGTAATTACAAACCCAATTCTTATCCCCATAATCATTTAAATACCAAATAGGATTTTTCGGATTGGAAAAGGGAATGTTCATAGTAGATTTAAGAAGCATTTCTACACTTTTTTCTCCTAACTTTGAGATTTTAGGCATTGATCTTAATACAAATTGAAATGGTTTTTTGGCCAATAATTTAAACATTAATTTATCTTTATAGTATAAATAGTTACGGAAATTACCAAAAACACCGCCTGCGCCCCATCCTTCTATTACAATTTTCTTGTTTTGTGGTAAACCATCTTTATATAATAAATGCAAACATATAGATTGTAAATGATGAAGTGGCTGTTCAGATAATGAGATTGCCTCCAAAAAACCTCTGAGATAACTGGATGGTGTCGACTCATAAAAATGGTGATTCATATTAAGTGCTCTACCCGCTGAAAGTGCATAACTTTTTTCAATATTTAATCTCGGATCTTCAAATGGATAACCTGTTGAATATGAGGTATTAATACCATAAAGCTCTTGACAAAGTCGGCATAAAATTGATGTATCTAAACCTCCACTTAATAATGGAATGACTTCATCTTTTCTATTAGATAATCTTTCTATTGATTGTGATAATAAATATTTAACTTCTTTTGCTGCCTCCTTGATTGAAACAATATGATAATTCTTATTAAGTAAATTGAAAGATTTTATAATTTGGAGTGTAAACTTATCATTTAAATATTTGATTCTCAATTGATCCCCGCTACATAGTTGTTGAATATCAAAAAATAATGTTCGGGGTGGCATGACTATGCGATATGTAAAAAATTCAGGAAGAGCTTCTGTGTTCTCTTGGATTAATACTCCTGCTTTTCTCAGCATGGAAATTTGTGTCGAACAGAAAAAATCACCTTTCAAATTTATATGATAATAAATCGGTCTTCCAGATATCATAGGTTTTGAAATATAAAAAGCATTTTCAGTCTGATTATAACTAAATTTAGAAAAAATAATTTTTTCGGTATCAACAGAATTTATTGGGGATTCAATAATAGAAAACCCGTTTTTCTCGATGATTCTTTTCGATAGAAAATTATCCGTAACACTTGTAAGTATAAAACCCCCTATTCTATTTTCTTCAACAGTTTTTGAATCAAAATTCTGCGCAATTTCATCTTTAGTGATCGAAACAAAAAACATAATATTTCTTATTAGAGTAAAGTGATCATTTCTATAAAAAACTATCTGGTAAAAAATAAATTTTTTTTCTTTTATGTCATTGAATGAAGGTTTTTTCTTTTTATTCTTATCAATTCTTCGATATTTTGATGTCAATATCAGGGGTGTTATATCAAATCGGATAATGTTCAGTCTAATTCATTTGATCAATCTATGATTGTATTTGAACCTAGATCAAGAATATCTGCTATATTATGAGCGTATATTCGGGTTTTCCATGCACCTGCGGCTATACTCCATTCATGAATGGGATCAGTTGCAGCGTACCAATCCCAAGCTAAACAATGATCAAAATGGTTTCCATTGTGACTAATTTCTCTAAATGCGTATTTGCTCCAGGTTGCTGTTTGTAATTTCACATTATTAAAAACATTCTGATTATACCCATTGGTAGCATCTGAATCGACTTTAAAATATACACCATTTTCGTATTCATCTATCCATATAGTATCGAAAGTATTTCCATTTCCGTACGCATCACAATCATCACATTCAAGAAGAATTCCGTTCTTACAAGAATTCATTTGAATGTTTCTAAAAGTATTAAAGAGAAAACTTGCCCTTCCATTTGGATTGTCAGTCCCAATATTTAAATATAAATGGATTCCAGTCCATTCGTGATTATTTTGATAAGGATTATAAATCTGAATATTTTCAAAAAGATTAAAACGCAATCTATAAGCCCAACCACCATTTGGTGGTGCATAGAGAACAATAATCGGTTTCGTTTGACCATTTGTTATAGTAATTCTTACGTTTTTAATTCCCGAATACCAAACACCCCCTGAAAGATTAATAAAAGAGATATCGCTATTTAATGTAACTTTATGATTTTCAAAATCAACAATTGTATAATTGCCTAACTTTAATGTAGAAGAAAGAATAATGTCACTCCCTACTATTACCGTCCCTCCCGTATTACCAAGGTCATTAATTGCTGCTTGAAGATTTGCTCCTGTTGGATCCCAATAATTACCCTTGCTATTCCTAATGAGGGTATAAGCTGAATCACCTGAATCGGTTATTGTTCTATTTGCAGACATAACGGTAACTACTGTTGCTAACAAAATCCATAAGGAAAATAAACAACAAACTTCAATTATTGTTCGAAGATTAACTTTTTTCATTTTACCATCTCTCCTTATTTTTCGATAACGCCATCTAACTATATCTAATTTCTCCAATAATATTATATAAATATACCTTGTGATTATTACAAAATGAAAAACTATTTTTAATAATATTCAATTTTTTTTTCGATCCCATCAGAAATTCTTAACTAGTATATCATATAAAAATATTTCCGATAGTGAATACCTGTAATACATGTAAAATTTTTTTTTATAAACATATATTAAGAAACATTAACCCACAAATGAAGATATCGATATGCGCTGTTAATTAACTCCTCTGCCTTATCTTTATAATCTTCATATTGAATATAGTTTTCTGAAGGTGTTGTAAACAAAAAAAACGCAAGTTTAAAATTTCCAACTTTATCAAAAGAAAAAGAAAAATTATATTCCCATTGTGGCACTTGTTTAGGCTCTAAATTTACTTGTGTATGATTCAATAGAATAGTAATTTTATCTATAAACCATATGTTTTTAATTAGGGTGATATTCCTACTTTCTGAGATGTTATACTCCATAGTTTCATTTACAAGCCATATTTCAATAGTATATGAAACATCTCGATATTCGTGATTTGTTATACCCAGAATGACCGATGACATCTCTCCAACACTAAGATTTTGAGGATACTCATCCGCTTTTCTGTTTGAATCTAGAATATAAAATTCAGTAAATTTTTCACCAGTCTTAGGAATAACTATAACATAAAAAAGAAGAAGAATTGATATTATAATCAATATTACCAATATACTAGTCAATAAACCATTTACCCTGTTGTTGGATTTCAATGGTAGAATATTAAGACAAACACAGAATCTTTCTTTCGGTAATGTTTTAAACCACCGATATAATGCAATAAATCCCACACTAAAAATGAACAGTCCTAAAACAAATAACAAAGATTGTAAACGAATCCCCCCTGGTGAGAAGTTCAATGCGAGACCAAAGAGCGGAACAATAGCGACCGATGTACCTAAACTTAATCCAATTTTTTCAATAACACTTAGACTTTCTCCTTGCCTTTTAAATGGAAATAATGCACTAAGTAACACATAACCAGGAATGAATAACATGAATGGTATTCCAAGGAGTATACGTATTGGATTTATCAAATTAAAAAGTGCCACAGGAATAATAATAAAACTCCATACCATACAAAGAACAAGATCAATTGGAAAGTTAGTAAATGAAACTTTCATTTCCCGAATCAAATATGAAAAAAGCTTATTACCTTTTCTACGACGACTATAATACAACATATAAAAAAATATAAAGTCAAAATAAATAATCGATTTTTCATTTGAATTGTCAGATAATTATTTGTTAGTTCCATACAAATTATCATACCTAACACGATAGAAAAAAAGAAGGTTTCGATGTTTGATTCTCCAGTGATAAAAAACATAATTAATACCCAAATTAATAAAAAAATAAAAATTTTATTATCATTCTTGTTATGAATGCTTTTCTCTGTGATAAAAAATAGCATGAAAATTGCTATAATAACGAAAATTAGACCAATTTTAAAATTCACACCAAGTGGAATCCAAAACAAAAAAATCCCTAGCGAAAGTAGAATAATTCCTAATATTTTGATCCAATATGATATTGATTTACTAAAAAATAGTAGATTGATTTGTATTTTTATTTTTTTGAAGGGCGTAAGCATATTTTTATCATCATTTTCCATATCTTATCAATATTACTCTTATAAGTTATTTATATTTTTCTATATATTATTATTTAAATTTAGTTAAAAATTTAATCTTTGATTAGTACCACTATCACCTCTTCATTATTACGAAATGTCAACATTTGATTATTATTTGAAAATTCAAATTGATAACAATCGGGTGGTGCATGGCCTCCAATAAGGATTGAAAGGCAAAAAACGTTTTCATTGATCGTATAAGAAAAGCGTAATTCAGCGGTATACGGATTTCCTGGAGGGTTATCCGTTACGACTTCCGTATATTTAAGTGTCCAGTTAGTATAGAATGTCCAATGTTCATTTTCATTTATAATATTTCGCCATGACCCAAGGAATGGTGTCTGTTCTGGAGATGTACTATTCACATTTTCGTTTGATTCTGGATCAAGATAATCCGGTATACCATCGTCGTTTGAATCTGGCGGAATCAGATCTGAGAAACCCTCTTCATCATTTGTGATGCCATCACCGTCAAGATCACCAAGAGGCCCATCGTTATCATTAATATCAAGGAAGTTTGGGATTCCGTCGCCATCGCGATCTCCGGTTCCTTCGATACTATCAGGGACTCCATCACCATCGGAATCAAGATCTAGATAATTTAAAATCCCGTCTTCATCAATATCGTACCCAAGGTTTACACTATACGCTATTTCAACAACCGTAGGAATCCCATCACCGTCATCATCATCATCTAAATAATCAGGGATACCATCACCATCAGAATCTCGAGCATCAGATGGGTTCCCATCACCATTGGGATTCGGATGCTCATCGGCGGTTAGGATACTATCACCATCATCATCAGCATCTAGCGTATCTATAATGCCATCGCCATCAGTATCAATCGCAGTCCCATTATCAGTCTCAAAAAAATCATACACACCATCCTTATCAGAATCAGTGCTGGAAATATTCGTACCAAGAAACAGTTCTTTTTCATCTGATAATCCGTCACCATCGCTATCTATAGAATTAACATTGTCCGTATCGTTGGATGTTAAACACCCACCAAATACAAAAAAACAATATATCATAAGAATGCCAAGAAATACCAGTATTTTATTCATATGAATCACTTTTTTTAAATTACATAATATACACATTCCTTTTTAAATCCATAGCATTTGAAATTTTTAGGATTTTTCTTTAATAAAATCATTCCTATTAAAACAAAAAAACAATGTTTAATAAATCAATTCTTTGAATTTTTGTTTAAGAGTTTTTAAAATTGATAAAACTGATTTTCAATTCTGACCGAAAAGAAAAAATAAATCGATAAATACTACTTACATCGTTTTTTGTCTCTTATATATACTTACGATCTCACTGCAGATCACCAGCATCCCTGGGATCAGCACCAAGAGCACATAGCCAACCACGGATCGTGACATCTGTGCAATCGTACCGACATAGGGTATTGAGACTATCATGCGGCCAACCACGGTGTCAGCAGATACCAGGTAGGTATCTGCTTGTTCGTTTGCATCTCCTTTTGTCTGAAACATGCGAGAACCACCGTCATCGGTGATTCCTGTGATCCGATGGG